>JAJAZF010000021.1 GCA_026785875.1 Chamaesiphon sp.
GCACTTTCATTATTAACGATCGAATACGTCTGATTATCCCAGAGCATCGGCACTGTCGATCGACCCGTGTAGCCTAATTTCCCAAATCGATATAATTGGGCTAAAGTATTACAGTCATGTTCTGGCTTGGGTAGTGTCCAACCACCTGCATTTGCATCACCCTGAACTAGCACAATCTCGATCGAACTTTCCAAACCTTTTAATGCCCGTACTACCAATGTTCGATGTGCCCACGGACAACTCCAGCCGACATACAATCGATAGCGATTTGGCTCTGGAGCATAGATCCCATCGATGCGATTTCGGAACTCACTCTGCGGACGTTGATATTCTCCTCGATCGTTTGGGGGCGCAAGTTGTGACATCATCAGTTGCCAGATCTGCGTCCAGATCGATCGACCAGTTTTGACGATCCAGCTAGGTGGAATTGCCATAGAGTAGGAGATAGTGATTAGGGGTTAGTTGACAACAAAGGTATCCACGAGGGGCACCCTTACAAAACACTTGTAGAGTTGCCCTTTGTGAATACCATTCACCGATCTGGATACTGACTATTATTTATTCGATAACGATTGGTGGTTCTACTACTATCCCATTCGGAAAAGTCCTTTGAAACTCTAGCATCAAGTCATCCATTTCAATCAAAGCTTGATCTACATCTAACGATAAACTGCCAAGAGTAGGATCTGTTTTGAACTTTAGCAGTAATGCTCGCTTGCTTTCAACTTGGGCGATCCGTTCTTGTAGACTCTGTGCATTCATAAATTACCGACTGATTATTGATTGGGTATTTAAAGTAATTATGAATTATTCCCTAATTCTTTGACGGCTGCTAAATACTGAGTATCCTCGGCTGTAGCTGTGGACTCTAAGTTAATCTCTGAATTGGGAACGACTCGATCGGGTGTGATGCCCAACTTGTGAATATCATGATGACTGGGGGTTTCATATTTAGCAACGGTGACAGCCAAACCACTCCCATTTGGTAGATCGAATAGAGATTGAATCAAACCTTTACCAAAAGTCTTTGTCCCGATCAGTGTAGCTCGTCCATTATCTTGCAATGCTCCCGCGAGGATTTCACTCGCACTGGCAGTACCTTCATTTACCAATACAGCTAGGGGCGCATCAGTTAGAGCGGTACCTGTAGCATCGATCTCATCGATCGATCCGCGTCGATCGATAGTATAGACGATCGTCCCTTCATTGAGCCATTGACGGGCAATTTCAACTCCAGCTTGTACCAATCCGCCAGGATTATTTCGTAAGTCTAGAATGTAACCTGTCGCACCTTGTTGTTTAAGTTTAGTAATATTTTCACCAAGTTCTTGAGCGGCTTTAGCACTAAATTGAGCTAATCTCAGGTAGCCGATTTTACGACCATTTTCGGTATGGAGTTCGGCGGTGACAGGGTTGAGTTCGATTTTTTGACGAATTAAAATCACCTCGCGCGGCGATTGGTCAGATGTTTGCACGATCAGGCTGACATTAGTGCCAGTAGCACCCCGCATTTTCACCGCAGCGGTGTCGAGCGTCAATTCTGATGTAGGTATAGCGTCAATCTCGACGATGATGTCACGGGGCAAAATCCCCGCAATGGCAGCCGGAGAACCTGCGATCGGAGCAATCACCTCGATCGACTTACTACCCGCCTTCACGCCGATTTGTAAGCCCACTCCTGACAATTCCCCAGCCGTATTCACCTGAAGACTGCGATACTGTTCGGGGCGCAGCAGCCGCGTAAAGGGTTCATCTAAACTAGCAATCATCTTGATAATCGCCTGATAAGCTGCTTCCTCAGTGGGAATTTGCTGCTTGAGCGTGCGATCTCTAGTCAGCCACCAATTCTGATGATTGAAGCTGTCATCATAATAAGCCTGATTTATCGTCCGCCACGCTTGTAATACTAATTGCTGCTCTGGTGTAAAAGCAGCAGCCGGAGGCATCCCCCAGCACCAAAATAGAGCCACTTGCAGACTCAAGATCCAACCAAACCAAGAACTAGCTCTCACGATCGATACCACTCTCCTTTAGAGGTGTGTTAAATTTTGTAGAGGTAATATGAGCGACCTGCTACTAAATATTACTAAATTAAACAATTTTGGGCATATTTGGTACAAGCAGTTATGTTTAGTACATTACTGCTGGGCAACATAGCACATCTTACCCAGTCATTATTTCGAGCCATGGGATCTCGATCCTACTGGCGTTATAATATATAACACGACATTAGAGAGAAGCACGGAACCCGTCAATGTTTACCAAGCAAGTCACAAATAGTAAAACCTACCAATGGTTTGACGAACGTCTTGAAATCCAAGCACTATCGGACGATATTGCTAGTAAGTACGTTCCTCCCCATGTTAATATCTTCTACTGTCTTGGTGGAATCACATTAGTATGCTTCGTAATTCAGTTTGCTACTGGGTTTGCGATGACTTTCTACTATTCGCCGACTGTAGCTGATGCTTTCACATCCGTTCAGAAGATCATGACCGAAGTCAACTTTGGTTGGTTGATTCGTTCCATCCACCGCTGGAGTGCCAGCATGATGGTATTGATGATGATCCTCCACACCTTCCGCGTGTATCTAACTGGTGGATTCAAAAAGCCTCGCGAACTTACCTGGATCACTGGAGTTATCCTCGCAGTTCTGACTGTCAGTTTCGGTGTAACTGGTTATTCCCTACCTTGGGATCAAATCGGCTACTGGGCAGTTAAAATCGTATCTGGAGTACCAGAAGCGATTCCAGTCGTTGGCGTAGCGATGGCCGATCTCCTCCGTGGTGGTTCTAGCGTCGGTCAAGCAACTTTGACCCGTTACTACAGCTTGCACACCTTCGTGCTGCCTTGGTTGATTGCTGTGTTCATGTTGTTACACTTCATCATGATTCGTAAGCAAGGGATCTCTGGTCCTTTGTAAACTGGGAGATAGAATGGATGAGATGAATTGGAGCGTCAGTGGAGAACTACGTTAAGGCTATAGAATCGTCCGACTTGACAATCTGCTCATCCATGGCAACTTCTTTGAGTGCGATCGCAACAACTCAAGACATCACTGAATAACTAAAACTCACGTCATTATTTACCATGTCAGCTATCAAAAAACCGGACTTATCCGATCCAGCCTTGAGAGCTAAACTAGCTCAAGGTATGGGTCATAACTACTACGGCGAACCAGCTTGGCCGAATGACCTGCTCTACATTTTCCCAGTCGTAATCTTTGGTACGATCGGTTGTTGTACCGCTTTGGCTATTCTCGATCCCGCTCTAGTTGGCGAACCTGCAAATCCTTTTGCTACTCCGCTAGAAATTTTACCTGAGTGGTATCTGTGGCCTGTATTCCAACTTCTCCGAGTGTTACCTAACAAACTGTTAGGAATAGCTTGCATGGCTGGCGTACCATTAGGTCTGTTGATCGTTCCCTTCATCGAAAACGTCAACAAGTTCCAAAATCCTTTCCGTCGTCCTGTAGCAATGGCAGTATTCTTATTTGGAACTGTCTTCACAGTCTACTTAGGTATTGCTGCAACCTTACCGATCGACAAATCTTTAACTTTAGGTCTATTCTAAACTGAATTTAATTATTTTCTTCAAGCCTATCTAGTTTTGACTAGGTAGGTTTTTTTTAGGAATTTTCACCACAGTTGGCAAAAATTTTAGACTTAGGTCGTTCTTGACAATCACAAAAACAAGGTCTTAAACTAAGAATATAAA
>JAJAZF010000022.1 GCA_026785875.1 Chamaesiphon sp.
CGAAGTACCACAGTTAGCAAATGGTCGAGAATCGTGTAGGGTCGATCGTCAAAATAGATCTAATCCAGATATCGCACTTGCCGACTCGATCGAGTGGCTTTTAACCGATCGAACATTCGACCCAAAAATTCTCGCTCTGCTCAAGCCTGACGACCTATTTTTGCTCCCAAAATTTGTGCCCAGGATCTTATCTCCAGTCCCAACAGATCGCCCTTTGATCGCTCCAACGACACCACCAGTCAGCCCAGTCTTACCACCACAAAATCGAGAGCCAATTCAATTACCCAAAATCAAACCATTACCAACCGCCATTCCAGATCCGCGCTATCTGATTGCGCCCCGCCTGCTAAAACTCGGACAATTTAACCCAGCTCTGACTCTGATCGCGATTAACGATGTCGCCCTCACTCATCGCAGTCAAATTGAAGTCACTAGTGGGGTAGAAACAGGAGATCGTCGCACTACAGATATCGGGTTAAATGCAACTGGGTTATTTAGTCCGCAAGTAGAAGAGAGCGTCTCCAACAAGCGCGTCTATCGGCTCGACTATCGGAGTAACTATAGTCAAATCCGCACCCTGCGGCAGCAGCGAGAGATTACCACCAAGATAACTACCCCAGAAACCCTATTTGGGATGCGCCAGCAAATCTCCTTTACCGGAGATTGCCTGGTGGGGATGAATAACGGTAATTCTATCTCTCCCACAGGTGAAAAACTAATTTGTAGCTACCTTCCAGGACTAAAAACCGATGAGAGTAGTATCGACCCTCAAAAACTGATTCCGACTCAGATTCCCAGCACATCTTCATTTGGGGATGTGGTTAGTCCTGCATCTCTGCTGGCGATCCAAGCAACCGGATTTCAAGGCGGTGCGAATGGGCAACTCATCGGCTTGGATCTCTATTTTCCGAGAATCGGTGCTCAAAGTGGCAACTCTCAGGCGCAAGATAGTAGTTTCGATCGATTTGAATCAAATACTACCGTACCAATGGTAGCTGTCGGTCGCATCCATCAAGTAATTCTCGCTAATGGTACCGAAACCGCCATCGCTCGCACGGTGCGCGGTTTTAATTATATTTTAGGGGATGTGAATACGAGCCAGATTGCGGTGATTCAAGCAGCTACCGAATTATTGCCCGATCTCGAACCATCCTTACCCGACGGCAAAAAAGGCGGTTCGACAACGGTAGATCGAAATTTAATCTTGGCTGCTAATAATAATCGTACGCCTGAAAATAGCTTCACTGCTTATTACAGCGGCGTTGGCAGAGGCACTACACCCAAGGATGAGCGGATTAATAGTGCCAACTATCATGGGCTATGGATCGGGTTTTCGCCAGTAGTCGATCGCCAAGTCGCATTAATCGGGCCGATTTACAAAATTCTCGGCCCCGAACGGATCGCGCTGTTTGCTGGGGGTGAAGGTGGGATCGATAGCAATACTAACGTGACAGCTTTACTAAATCAGAATACTTTTGACTCATCTGCAATTACCAATGGCTACGTTCAAGCGTACATCACTAGATACGAACGCGAAGTAAATACGCTCTCTAGTACGACGATCCGCGAACGCACCAATTATCATCCACATCTGAGTGCGACTGGTAATATTACAACTCAAGATTCGGTCTTGCGTTACTACACTGGGCTAATTTTTAATCCCAATTTCAGCAGTGGAGGTCACAAAGGCTACTTGGGCGTAGATTTTACTAAAGCCGAAGGCGGATTGAGCTACAACCTGGCAGCAATCGGCTATCTCAACCCCGATACCGAGTACTACAGCAAACTTACAGGCACTATCTCCAAGCAGCTAGGTTTGGGCAGAAATCCCGCCAATAATCTGAATCTTTCTGCTGGCGTTAACTATGCGATCGATGGTACCAAAATCTTTGATGCAGTGAGTTTTCGCTCGGCTAATAGTTACGTTAATGTAGGTGCTAGAGCTAATTTAGGCAATGTCGCTGTCGGGACTACTTACTATCTCTCCACTGGAATGCCCAATTCGATCGGCAATCTCGTCTCCACCAATGCCAGTTGGAAAATTAGCGACGGACTCGTCTTGTCAGGCTACTATACACCAGTAAATAATAATGCTGCTCGATCGCCTTTCGGTGCCAGTGCCAGTATCCGCTTAGGCTCAAATATTTATAGTCCCACTCTCTCACTAGGTTGGAATCGGAATGAAATCGATCTAGGCACCAACGACAATACTCGATCTGGAGTTGCTGAAAATGTTTTTTCGATCTACCTCCGCTTTGACGCACCCCCAAATTCTTTTAAATAATCCTCATGCTGGGAGGATCGATGAATGCGTCAATTTTGTGAACTCGAAACCCGATCGCCACCCCCCGATCTTGTCTTGACATAAATAGAGGGGTTTTAGAGTGCGGGGATTGTGAAATTAGGTACTCACATGGCTGTATTGACGCTGTGTTCGCACTGCGAAAACTAGGACGGCAAAAGCACATAAACCTGCCACATATAGCGGATAAGAGTAGCTGTCATAACTATCTAAACCAACTGCTACCCCAGTTTCTTTCGCTACTTTTTCAGCAGCTTCGATCGTCGTCTTATCGACCAAAAGTGCAGACAGGACTGGCCCAATCCCCGTAGAAATACTTAAATAAGCAGCATTCAGCCCAGAAGTCATCCCCTGTTCTGATGGCTGAGTATTGAGCGAAATCAGATTACTAATCATCGGCTGGATCAGAGAATTGAACACCGAGAAAATCAAACTTACCACCACAAAGTAAACAACATTGGGAACGATCGGCATCAGTGCAAAGCAAGCACTACGGAAAAATAGCCCGATTAACATAATTCGAGTAGCACTAAGTTTTTTGGTCAGAAACTTAATACCTAGAGTTTGCATCAGCGCACCCAAGATCCCAAAGCTAAAAAACAACAAATCGAAAGAAGGCAGATCTTGAGCGAGGACTTTGATGTAATAAGCCTGAAAGCCAAAAGTGAACATCCCAAAAGTAGTCCCAGTCAAAAAAGTCACCATCAGCAATGCACCGACACCAGGAATCGCGAACCCAGAAATAATTTTTTTCAGTCCTAAGTCGAAGATTTTATCAGATTTAGGAGCAGCTTCTTTAAGTGTTTCTGGTAACAGCCAAATAGTGAGGATGCTCCCGATCGTAGCTAAGATCGAGGAAGCTAAAAAAGGTGCACCCAAAGATATTTGAGTGGTAAAGTAGCTAATTAACGGGCCTACTACAAAACCCATCCCTAACGATGCCCCAAACAAACCAAAGGCGCGGGCGCGTTCTTCCGGTTTGCTAATATCGGTAATAATCGCTTGCGCCACGGAGATATTTCCGCCAGTAATCCCATCCAAGAACCGAGCACCAAATAATACTGGAGCGGTGCTAGCAGTACCGACAATCAAATTTGCGACAACTGTACCCGCCAAACTGATAATTAATAATGGTTTGCGACCAAATCGATCGGATAATTTACCGATCGTTGGTGAGGCTTCATCGTCCAAGCGATCGCCAAATCCTAATTTGGAATCATCGCCACCTTGATGACCTCGCGATTTTTCATATCCTCGAAAGTCTGGGCTAAATCTGTCAGGGGACGACGATCGCTAATTAATAATTCAAAGGGGATTTGCTTGCTTGCTAG
>JAJAZF010000023.1 GCA_026785875.1 Chamaesiphon sp.
AGCAAACAATTTCAGAGCTTGCGTCAGCAGATCGATCTGTTGTTTGAAAACCTCATCCGCGACCATCCCCAGCTCAGTCTGGTTTCGAGTATGGATACACCCTGGATACCCGCCATCGAATTGCAAGAGACCGAAACCGAATTATATCTCAAAGCGCAGTTGCCAGGAATCGAACCGAGTGAATTGGATATTCAAGTGAGCGAAAATGCTGTTTTTTTGTCAGGGGAGCATCGAGAGTGCCACCAGCACCACAAACAGGGCATTTTTAGATCCGAATTTCACTACGGTCAGTTCAAGCGGGTAGTACCTTTACCCATACCAATCCAGCGAGAACGGGTGAAAGCTGAAATGAGCGGGGGTTTGCTAACTTTAACCATGCCTAAAGCTACTCCGGTTGTACCCAATCTCATTAAGGTGTCTCTAACAGCTTCAGAGCCTAAAACCTAATCCCCTGGGAGGACAAAATCGTGAAAACAGACTATTTAATTGTCGGCAGTGGCTTGTCAGCATTAGTGTTTGGGGCATTGATGTCCAAGTCTGGTAAAACAGTGCGAGTACTAGAGGCACACGAACATCCAGGTGGATTTGGGCATAGCTTTACAATGTCCAAAAAATATACTTTTAACGCTCAACTACATTATGTTTGGGACTGCGGCGAGGGGCATACCGTCAATCGGGTGCTCAAACAACTCGACTTAGATCGAGCTGTAACATTCGATCGATATGACCCCAAAGGCTTCGACCACATGCGGATGCCCGATTATACCCTCGATATCCCTAGCGATAGTGCCGAACTCGTCCAACGGCTAGTGGAGCTATTCCCGGCAGATGCCAAACAGCTAGAGCGATTTGTGAGGGAAATCCAATCAGTCCGAGCCGGACTGAGGTATCTCACGCCGCCGATTCAGCCGTTAGAACTACTCAAACATCTAGGTGATGCCTACCGTGCGCTCCAGTATCTCCATAGTACCCTTCAAGATGTCTTCGACAAATTTAATATTTCCCAAGCTGCTCAAACCCTCCTTGCGCTGCAATGGCCGGATTTCTTGCTTCCACCAGATCGACTTTCCTTTTATGCCTGGGTAATTTTATTCACGGGTTATCAGGAAGGGGCTTTTTATCCGACCCAGCACTTCGAGCAGGTCATCAATGCCCTCGTCCAGGCGATCGAGGATGGTGGCGGTGAGGTTTTGCTCGATCGAGAGGTAACGGACTTTTTGGTAGTTGACAAGACCGTTACGGGGGCAAGGGCGACAGATTTACACACCAAAGCATCCCAGGAATATCTGGCTGATACGGTCATCTGTAATATCGATCCCAAACGCGCCGCCGCCAAAATCGGCATCGACAAATTCTCGCCAGCCATCCAGAAAAAATTAAATTACGACTACTCGCCGTCTAACTTTATGGCTTACTGCGTAGTCCAAGGGATTGATTTGCGAGACTATGGCTTTGGTAAATGGAATACCTTCCACAGCGGCGATGCGGATTTGAATGTCTCATTCGATCGAATGTACGAAGAGCATGACTATTCCAACCCCAGCTTTGCGATCACCACCCCCACATTACTAACTAATTATGGTGGCGACTGTCCCCCCGATTGCCAAATCATTGAATTTTTGACAGTAGCAAACTATGAATATTTCAATCAATTAAAACAACACGCTCCCAGTGCGTATCGAAATAAAAAAGCCGAAATTCTCGATGCAATTCTCGATGTTGTCGAACGCGATTATATCCCAAATCTCCGAAGTCATTTGGTCTTCAAAATAACTGGTAGCCCGACCACCAACGAACACTTCTGTCATTGTCCAGAAGGTAATTCCTATGGTTCGAGTTTAACCCCCCGAAATATGGGACTCGATCGACTAAATCACGAAACATCGCTAAAAAACTTCTACTTCTGCAACGCCTCATCTGGCTATCCCGGCTTTGCACCCACCTTTTGGACTGGCGCACTCCTTTATCAACGATTATCGGGAGATCTAATTTTAAATTAAAGGATTCGTAGGGGCGGGTGCTTGGTGCAACGCACGCTGAGGTTTCCTCAGCGCGATTGCGTCCGCTTTATGCTATGGATAAAGCTTGCACTAAAGATTTAATTCAAACCCTCACTACCCCACCAGTAAAATAAATACGATTGGGAGCAAACAATGAAAATTGCAATCATCGGCGGTGGTGCCAGCGGCATCGTCACAGCCTATCTACTCGACAAACAAGGACATCAAGTAATAGTATTCGAGCGCGAACCAATCCTCGGCGGTCACATTCGCACCCTCAATCAAAATGTTCGACCCAACCAGTCGAATTGTAACCTCATTCTCGAAAATGGAGTCCTCGAATTTCCAACCACATTTCATAACTTCATCGCCCTAATGGCCGAACT
>JAJAZF010000024.1 GCA_026785875.1 Chamaesiphon sp.
AGACTCACTCGATCGCTGAACGACCTAATTATAGACGGGATCGGGTTTTAGTTTGTTCACAAACCCCTAATTAATATGCGTAAACATCCATAGAAATTGTTTCGATCGGCTGAGAATTACTATGCAGCATCGATCTAATATGTTCTGTCGTCGCTCGGCTAAATATAGCTTCACCACAGTTTAAACACACTATAGCCGGAATATTTTCGACAAGATAAAACTTACCATCAATCTGAAATACCTCGCTAATATTTTCGGTATGTGACTTGCCCGAACTGCAAAGATGACACTTAAACATTATTCTTTCCTAGTTTTATAGTTAATCCATTCGGTTGCGATTGGTTCGTAGATCGTGATGATTTTTAGCAGATATGAGTCGAGCATTGAAACTTGAATATGTAACGCTCTACTTGCGACTGTGAATCCCAATAGCAAGCAACTGTGAGAATATTTATCATCTGGATAGTCTTCAATAATGATGATATTTACCCCAGCCTCAATCATCTCTCGATTGCTAATGTTCTGCTCAACTGCTGGTTTGAAAGCATGACGAGTAAATTCAAATTCTCCAGCCTGGAGCTGATATTGAATCTCTAGTAGTGTTTTCACTCATCTTCCCCGCTCTATAATATTTTGGCGTTGCTGAATCCTGGTATGAAATTGTAGGGGTAAGCCTTGTGCTTACCCTGCATCGATGAGGGTACCCACAAGGGGCACCCCTACGAATCATTCCTCAATTCAGCAACGCCGATATTTTAACTAATTAACCTATTACCTCGATTAGACAGTTGGCAATCCGTTTCGCTGCACCTGGTTTCCCCATCCTCAATAAACCATTCTGTGCGATCGATTGTAGTCGATCCGGCTGCTGTAATAATCTCTGGATCTCCACCCCCACATCTTGCGGCTGAGGAACTAAAATTACCGACTCACCTAATAATCGCGTTTGCGCCTCGGCAAAACCTGGGGTAAACTGAGGGCCTCCACCTGGAATAATAAAAGCAGGTTTCCCCAAACCGATAAATTGCTCCGTCGCCGTACCCGCCATCGCGATCGCACAGTCCCCTTTGTGCATAAACTGTGAATAAGCTTGGGTACTGATTGCGATCGTGGCATTTTCCCGCTGATAATAAATTGCGTCCAAATTAATAGCAAAAGTGGTTGGTTCCAAATTAGGATCGACAACTGGTATCCAACCCGATCGACTGAGATTGCCCTCTAATCTATCCAAATCTAACGTTGGGACGATTGCCGCCAAACAGATGATTTTACGCTGCTTAAAGACCGAAATTAGGCTATTTACAGCAATAAGTATTTGCTCCCAATTGGTATAAGCTTCCGGCGGACGAGAACCAGGTAGCAAGGTGACAATCAGGGGACGTGCTAGTTCGTGTTTGACCGATCGAGGCTGGTAAAATAGCGATTTGCTAACATCTGTGGCGACTCCATCCATCATTGGATTACCAAGATCGAACGCGGGAATCTGCCACTGTTGAAGCAGTTGGGTAGTCAATTTATCACGGGGAAATACCGCTTTACATCTACTCCTACTCAATAACCAGCGTTCCCACGGTAAATAATAAGAACCAGTCTTAACCTCGATCGAATCCTGCTGTGAGGATAAAATTTGTCCCTGACTATCCCGAATATAATACTCTGATTTCGCCGTACCAATAAAGGCATAATCAGCCCCACTCAACCACGCAAATAATAACGGGACGATATCGCCTACCGCCAAAATTTTACCGCCCGAGCGCGCCCAATTGCGGACAATCTTAATTTGAGCGATCGTCAATCCTGCTAATCCCCCCTGAAGATCGCGTACCAATTGACGATTATCCTTGTTAATAAACCCTCCTGATGGCATCGTCTGCACCCTACCAGCGATCGGGAAATTATGACTACTATAAGCTTTACCCACACCCACGAGCGGCAAAGTGACTATTTCTGGTGACTGAGGGAGTTTCTGCAACTCCTGAAGAACGGGTAATGCGATCGCATCTTCGCCATGTCCGTTACTGATACAGAGGATTTTCATTTAGCGGGGAGTGGGGAATGGAGAGTGGAGAGTGTGGGAGTTCGCCCCAGCAATGAATCTCATCAGTATTTTGGCTGATAATTGCATAAATCAGTGTTTGCTAGAATAAATAATGAGGAAGGCAATTAAGTTTGGTATCTTTTGCCAAAGCTAAACCTAGTTGAGCATCGCAAGCGGTTGAAAGGCAGATCCCAACAGATTGGATTTTCGATATGCTTTACCGAAAGGGGTTGCTAATCCGTTCATTCAAATTTTTTGGCAATGACAACACTAATTATTGCTATGACGCTTCCTGGGTGGAAGCTTTGTTTAAGCCTCGATTAGGGAGAGCGGTGTTGCTCGTCTTACCCGATCGATGGAAAACAGTAATTTGAGACACTTTTGAGTACTGCATAGCTTTACTTAGATTTAGTTCACCCCTAACTCCCTGACAATTTCCTGAAAATACCATATAATGAAGAAACTTGGGGCTGTAAAGGTTTCGACGTGTTGGCGAAAGCTGCACTGTGATACAGGTCGAGAGTGAGTCACCTCTCGTTAATATCGGCTCAAAATAAATATAGATGCAAACAACATTGTACCTTTCGCTCGTAAAGCCGCTCCTGTAGCTGCCTAAAAACACTTAAGATTAATTTCTAAGTCCGAGCATTTATAGTATGACTCCGTTAAGTACTATAGATAACCCTCAACGGATGCTCTATCTAACCGTCTCTGGTAGGTTATGTAGCTAAGATTCATCAGAGCATCCTGCGACCTGGGATAATTGGTCACTCCCGTCTTGAGGATTAGATAGACTATACCTGTGAATGAGCGGAAAGTTAATACCCAGGGCGGACGGCAGTTCGACTCTGCCCAGCTCCACTTTATTTAAACCCCGATCGAAATTACTTTCGATCGGGGTTTAACTTATGGCATTTTTGATGGGTAGGATTGAATTATGCTGAGTTTTACCCTTTAGAACCTAAAGCCGAGCGGATTGTCTGACAAACTCGATCGGGATTGCCCAACTAGAATTATTAATCTGTTCCTGAAGTGCCTCACCGACTGTTGAGCCATCTTCGAGTATTTCCGGTGTCTCCCAGAGCGGATTTGCATGAACGCCATTAATTCCTACTAATTCACCTGCTTGATTAATCATCGGGCCACCACTCATCCCCTTTCTAATGCCGCGATCGAAGCCAATGCTGTAGCCGCCAGAGATGGCAATCGGCAAAACTTGGGTGACTCGACCATTGACTGTCTGCAACCCCCAGTCAGCCTGAGAGGGCTGGCGCGAGGCTACTTTGCCTTCGGCGGCGGTTGCGCTCAGGAGTGGAAATCCAGACGACCAGACTCGATCGCCGATTTTGGGACTAGCGATGGCTAATTTAGCAACAGTATAAGCGCGCTTAGTTTGAAAGCGCAGAATACTCAAATCGCGATTTTGTCCGGCTGGCGGGCTAATTAATGCAGTTGCGTAGATTTGGCCATCATGGGTTTGGAGTTGAAATGGGGCACTACTAGCTTGGATGACATGGGCATTCGTGATGACAGTGTATACCTGTTGATGTCGATGAAGGAGCACCCCCGAACCGATGGTTTCGCCATGTGCCAATACTTTGATGGAGATCGATCGTAACTGTCGCTGTAATTTTTGTTCTCGTGTAGATGCCAGCTCAGACACCACAAAAGATTGGGTTAAAATTTTAGGTAAGGCGATCGTCAGCGTTGTCACGTACAACATGGGTGCCACCCTGGCAATCCAATATTGCCATTGAGCAGATGCTGCTGGCTCGCCGAGCGTCTGTTGTGCGGAATCATCTGGAGTGAGCTTGGGCATTATAGATAGGATCGGCGTGAAAACCGTATGCTGGTGTATATGTATTTCACGGATGATGTTCTAGGATAAATGGTAGTGCCGTTGTAAATTACGATCGAAGAATAAAATACATGCTGGAACTATATCAATTTGAATTGTCACCTTTTTCCGAAAAAGTTCGATTAGTTCTCGACTATAAACGGTTAGCATACCGCAAAATCGAGGTTGTGCCAGGATTAGGGCAACTAGAATTATTTCGGATGTCAGGACAGCGACAAGCACCCGTATTAAAGGATGGGAACAAGGTCATTGCTGATTCTACCGCCATTGCCCTCTACTTAGACAAAACTTATCCAGATCGACCAATTATACCGACCGATCTCCAACAAAAAGCAAATTGCTTACTTTTAGAGCAATGGGCTGATAACTCGCTGGGTAATCAAGGGCGGACAATTTTGCTAGAAAGTCTCAAAAGCAGTAGCCTCCGTACTTCTATTTTACCTACTAGTACACCCGATATTCTCAAAAATTTAGTTGGCTCGATTCCCAGAGAAGCCATCGATATACTGGGATTGGGTTTAGGTTTTACCCCAGACTCGATTAAAGCGGCTAAAGCAGAGATGCACCGCAGTCTAGAATCAATCTGTATGCTCCTCACCCAAAATGGTGGCTATCTCACAGGTGATACCCCTACTCTGGCTGACTTGACGGTAGCAGGTTTAAGTCTCTTGCTCAAAATTCCTGAAGGCCCTTATCTCGATGTCCCCTTTAATCTCAAGGGTAAAGGTGTTCCAGGTTTTGCAGATAATCCTGAGTACGATCTATTTTTCACTTGGCGGGATAAGTTGTATGCTGATTTCCGCAAACCTCACCTCCCAAATATTAATAATTCTGGAGCCGCACCGACGACACCAACTACGATTGCGATCGATTAATCTCTAACGTCAACTTGTCTTCTTAGTTAGTAAAAGATAGCCTCGATTTCTTGAATAAATCGGGGCTATCTTTTAGCTTTATACACTTTCTAACGAAGAACAGGGGTTGAAATCCCTACTGGACGAGTCCCCCGCCATCGGCGAGCCGACGATAGCCCAGTACCTTAACAACCCAATTATCAATTATCAATTATCAATTATCAATTAATAAGTATCGCTACACTTTTGGAATAAGCTTCTGAGCTTTTGACGGTATGTTGCTTGAATAGCCCGATCTCTTTGTTGGACGATGCTCCAGATTTCGTCCCAACTTTCAGAAATAATTATATTGATTCGATCGATACTTTGTGGTGAAGATACTGACTTACGATTTGGTTTGAGTTTATCCATGTTTATTTTTCATGATTGAGGGTGATAATCTCGACAATCAATTGCTGCTTCCGAACCAGCCATATGAGGATTGACAGTACATTTCAAGTAGCAACTATTAGTGAAGTATTTACATTTATGACAAGGGACTTGATGTAGTCGTTTGACGTGAATAAATCCAGTTTTCCAATGGTGTGCTAGAGCTAAACAAGCACCAAGTATCATCCCCCAAACTAGCATAAAGCAGATTAATATCATTTACTAATTAAGCTCCACACGATCTTGTAAACCTAACGCTACATCGAATTGATGCACTACTAATTTTGGCTCTAATTTCTGCCAAAAGTGTTCGATCTGGTAACTAACTAGTTCGGGATGGAAGTGATGAAAAAAGTGTCCGCCCGTTGAGCTGCGCCAAATTTTATCTACTGATTTAAAATAGCTATGCCAACCATATAGAGCCGATGAGGTAATAACTGGATCGTCTTGACTAGCACAAATTAGGAGCGGCATTTCTACTCCGCCTTCAGATTGGATATCCAATTGAAATAGTGAGTGGTTTGATGGAGACTCTATTAAATCTCGATTCAACCTTTCTACTAGATCGCTAATATAATTAGGGTAAATATGTGGAAATAAATTACTTGCGATCGATTTCAAAACACACTCTCGATGATATGGCAAAGATTGCAACTGCGTATAGTAATATGAATGCCAATTAATCGCTGGCTGAACTGCAACACTTAGTAATGTTAATGAGGCAACTTTTGCTGGATAAATGCGTGCGTATCCTAAAGCAATTGTCCCACCAACTCCATGTCCAATTAGATGAACGGGACACTCTGAATTATCTAAATGTTCCTGTAATAGATCGATCGCACCCTCAATCGAACTACCCTCATCTAATGTTTGATAATATTCCCAAAACTCAAGTTTAACTACTTTTGATAGATTATTGAGCAGACGGCGATGAAAATATTTGAGACTAGGGCTGGCACTAACCCAAAGAAATTTGTACATATAAATTGTGATAGTTAATATCTAAAAAATGGTAGAAAAATTATTGTGATGCTCCGACATATTAGTAACTAGTCTCGATTACCAAGTAACAAGGCTCTAGAGCTGCCACGCCTCGGCGGAACTGACTGAGCCTGTCTTTGGGTGCGATCGTTTTTGAAACAGGGTTTGAATCCCTGGATCGACAACGAACTCATTACTCATTACTTATTACTAATTACTCATTACTTATTACTTATTACTTAATCAACCAAACTCCTGGTCGATTTGAGCAACCCAAGCTTTGATTCGTTCATCGGTCAGTTCTGATTGATTATCTTCATCGATCGCCAAGCCGACAAATTTACCGTTTTTTACTGCTTTGGATTCATTAAAATCATAGCCATCAATCGACCACTGACCGATTGTTTTACCACCGCGTTCAGAAATTTTTGCTTCTAAAATTCCTACGGCATCCATGAAGTTATCTGCATACCCAATCTGGTCTCCAGTTCCAAAGTAAGCGATAGTTTTACCATGAAAATCCATGCTATCAAGTTCTGGAAAAAAGGCATCCCAGTCACTTTGTAACTCTCCAATATTCCAAGTCGGTGAAGCGATAATTAAGTTTGTATATCCATCAAAATCACTGATATCTACACTCGACATATCATGTAGATCGATCGCCCCATCACCAAATTCATCCCGAATCATTTCAGCAATGCTTTCTGTTTTTCCAGTTTGAGTACCAAAGAAAAGACCAATTTTCGACATGTTATTAATTCCTATTCATGAATGTATACCAGTATTGCCCAAGCGATCGGTTAAAATTAGATCGGCTTCAATCCGTAAGTTCTTGACGATCCCATTCATATGTGTAGCCAAAATATGTCATGCACCACCACCAAGTCAAATTACCCCAATCCATAAGTATCCACCTATTTTGTTATTACTAATCGCTCGTGGCTTCAGTCACTTTTTAACGACTGATGACGCAGGGTAAATCGTGAATTATTGCACAGTCAACAGAAATCGTCGAACTTGTAGAAAGTAAATTATTAGTATAAAAGGAATCTTTCTCAATAATCAAAAACAAAGATGTCCGATCTGGTCGAGATTGGGTCACTCACTACCCGCACTCAACTTAGATCTACATCAGATAGATCGCCTCAAACTATCACTTTGGCGACAGGTAAACAGTCATCAGCACTCACAATGATTAGATCGATACCCAGTTAGTGGGGATTTTTTCTATTCGTAGCTATACCACTGACCGTTCCTTGAGCAAACGGCGATCGAGTGCGATCGAGATTGGTACATACCATCTACACAAGTCGGCTCGAAACCGATTGCACCACAGAAACTTCTGGGAATAGCTCGATCGCGAACATCAACTTATTGAGAATATATTTCAATCAGACTTAGAAAGATATTAACATACTTGTTGAGAATTAGTATCAGTTATTTTAAATAAATTTTTGGAGCAATAGCTCGATCCTGTCGATCGAGCTATTGGATCGCTCAGAGTCTATTCCTCAGCTCTGACACCTGTAAAATATTCCGGCTCATTACCAGCAATCCACTTGATATTGCAGCCGATACTGGGGCGTTGAGTGGGATCTACATCCTTACCAGCCAGTAGTGACTCGATCGCGTGGCGCAAATCTTGCCCAGTGACTGGTTTACCATTAGAAGGACGACTATCATCCAATTGTCCGCGATAAGCCAAGTGACGATCGCGATCGAATAAAAAGAAATCAGGCGTACAAGCAGCAGTATAAACCTTTGCCACAGCTTGGCTGGGATCGCAACAGACAGGGAAATTAAACCCTTCACTCTGGGCTAAAGCTTGCAGATGTTCGGGCGCATCATCAGGATACTTCTCGATATCATTGGGGCTAATTCCCACCATTGCCAAGCCTTGCGATTGATAATCCTTGCCGATCTGTGCCAATTGGGTTTGGACGTGTTTGACAAAGGGACAGTGCACAGAAATAAACATTACTAACAACGCTGGTTTGCCAGCAAATGTATCCAGTGAAATTTGCGTATCACTAACAACATCAGTGAGGTGGAAATCTGGCGCACTCACGCCTAAAGCTAGCATCGTCGATGCAGTTCGTACCATAAAAATAGGGGATAGAGATAAGGGATGAGAATTTAGGGGGTGTTGGATGGGGGAACTAAACACCTAATACCGATCGATCTGCTCTGATTTAGAGTTTAAATTTCCCTTCCAGTGACTACCCTAGTTTCTAAAGCCTAACCCTTAACCCCTATTTTTGGATAGAGAGGTGCTAATGATTGAAGTAACCCATTTGCCGCCTTCCCATACTCTTCAAGCTCAACTAGTTGCTCGACAGCATAAGTCATACTTTCCTCCAGTTGCGCTATGGTTGGATAGGCTTTCAATACTTCTAGTAAGAGATCGTCTAGCTGATATTCTCTCATCGTAGCGGCGGATTGGCTGCTGAAATTAAAATCAGGTTGTAGCATTACCAGCAGAATTATTTTTGCCCGCAACGGATTTGTATAGCTCATCACGTTTTGACGCAAGACAAAGGGATCGTATTCAGGTACTGTCCAATCGGACGATTGACCTGCTGCCGACAACTCTGGCTCATAATAAGTTTCATAGGCGGATTCGTCCAGCTCGTCGCTGACTGCTACGGGTGCCGCAACTTGTTGAGTGACTGCTGGAGCGTAGGCTCGTTCCAATGCAGAAGGAACAACCTGACTCGAAAATGCTTGAGTAGATACAGGCGTATAAGCACGTTCTATTGCCGAAGGTACGCCTCGATCGGTTAGTTGGGTAGGTGCTGGTGCATAAGCACGTTGAAACGCTGAGGCGACACCCTGCGTAGCTGAGTTGGTGGGTTCGGGATGTGGAGTTGGGATTGCTGGTGCTGGTGTAGCTTTACCAGCATGTTCTTGGCGAAATTCTGGATATAATTGCCCGATCGCCAGATAAATTACTTTGGCGACTGCGATATACTGTTTAGGCTTATTAACTGTTTTAATCAAATCTTGTAATAATACTCTGAATCGATCGAGTGTATTATTTTCTCTCACTATCTGTTCGATTAAGTACTGAAAATTAATCGAGTTTAGATAATCACTATCTTTCTCCCACCTACTGGTACATAAACAATACAGCATTTTTTTAATGCGAACTGCATCTTGATGTCTGTCTAGGTATTTAACGACTTGTTGAAGTAAGTTCGGGTCATTAATCCTCATGAAGTTAACCAGCTTTTATCTAAGTTTTAGTCGAGTGATGCTATCGAAAAGTGTTTTCCATAACTGAATTTGGTTGTAAAAATCAGTATGTTTTAACAGTAGAAGAGAGTCAGCGTTACTACTGGTGATGACTCACCAAATTTGCCATCACCGGAAATTGAGTAACGCTTACCTTCCATATTGTTCCCACTCAGACAGCATCGCTAACTAATCGAGCGAATTTAGCCGCTGGGTTGGAGTTTAAACCTTCAATTGAGTTACTTTTGCTAAATTGTCTCGATCGATCCGAATCTGCAACTCACTATCTTCCCCACCACCGAGAGAACGGGTAACTTCGCCCAATACCAACGGTTCGGAGAGTCCAGGGCGCGGGTGGATCACTGTCCGAGCGCGAACCTTGAGTTGTCGATCGCTCGAGCCAGATCGACCGTAAGAATATAAATCGGCTGCGGCTTGGCGGAGAGTTGCCTCTAGCCCTGTTTCGGTCACAGGGGTAGCTACGACAATAGTCGCTCGATCGCTACCGTTATCATAAATTAAGGAGTAATGCAGCGCACCAGGGACATTAGTATGGACGATCGGGACTAGACTCAGCCCAAATAAGCCAGCAGTCAGCACGCCCATAAATCCGGTCGCGCCTACCAATCGAAATTTAAATCCCCATTTGGCGATTAAGGCGACAATCGTTACTACAGCAAAAGCCAACGTAACAATTCCCGACCATTGACAGTATTTGAAAAAGTCAGCAGTTGAAATCATAGGGGGTAGTCAAGAGGGGATAGTAGATGGTAGTCAAACCTCACCCTCAAGCCCTCTCCTGCGGGAGAAGAATTGAGGGTGAGGGTTAAATATGCAAAAAGCTAGAATGCGCCAAATGTCAACCGATCGAACTAGCCATTTTCATTGCTCACAAAATCAGCAAGTTTAGCTTCGCCCGTCATTTGAAGTGCGGCTTTGAGCGTATGCCAACCGAGGTTAGCACATTTGATGCGGACAGGGAATTGAGCGACCCCTTTCATGACATTGAGTTTGCGGTGCTCGGTGGGAAATTCAGTTTCCCCCTTCATCATCCCTTGAAACACGGTAACTAACCCCAGAGCTTCATCGATCGTTTTTCCCACCAAAGCTCCAGCCATCAAATCGACAGAAGCCATCGCAATCGCGCAACCTTCACCTTCAAATTTGATATCAGCGACGCGCTCGCCACTAGCGTCTAACTGGAGTGTCAACTCGATCGTATCACCGCACGATGGATTGTGCCCTTTCTGATACCGATCGATTGGATTGGTTTGACCGCGATGCTTGGGCTTTTTGTAGTGTTCGAGGATTACCTGTTGATACAGATCTCGCAAATTAGTCGTGTTCATAGCAATTTCAGCAAATCGATCGATAACCAGATCTTTATTATCATCGATCGCTAGTTGACTAGCTAGTTACTTGAGCTTGGGAGTGAAGCAAAAAGGGATCGAGGATTCCTAAGCTATAAATCTAAGATTGACTGGGCAGTAATTTGAGCCATTTCTAAGTGGGGAACGTGCCCACAATTATCGATCCATTGAAGTCGAGCATTTGGTAAATTCTGTCTGAATTTTTCGGCGGCTTCGATGCCTAATATTCGATCTTGTTTGCCCCACAGAATTAAAGTTTCTTGCTGGATTTGCGACAATCGATTTCCCGTCGCGCCGCGAACGACTACAGATCCGTAACCACCACTACGGGTAAATGCAATCAAAGCCTCACTCCAGCGGGGCATTTGTAAATGTAGAGCGGCGCATAATTGAGCATCAGCGGTAACGAAAGAGCGATCGAAATAAGCCTTCTCACTGACACTTTTACGAACATTGGGATTTGATAGAAACTTGGTCGCTAAATTGCCTAATGGTTGGATTAAAAATTTACCCATCGCGGGTGGTTGAGTGAAACCAGCACTGTCAATTAGCACTAGTTGATGGACGGCTTCAGGATAATTGAGTGTAAATTCAATCGCGGCGGCACCACCCATCGAGACACCAACTAAAATCATCGGTTGTTGGATCTGTGTCTGCCAAAATGCCTGGAGATGAGTACCGATACTCACCGAACTAAATGGACAATCGGGCAATCTTTCGGTAAAGCCAAATCCGAGCAGATCGATCGCCCAAACTTCTCGTTCTACTGCAATAATTGGGATCGTTCGGCGGAATTCAAAAATTGAACTGTCAAATCCATGTAGAAACACGATTGGAATTCCACCTTTACCTTGACGGATATAACTAGTTGGAATTGCTGGTGAGATTAAGGATGTGAGGATGTCTACGCGCTGAATTTGACTGGCAAATTCGATCGATTCTGGCTCGGTTAATTGTTGAACGTTGGCGGGTAAGAAGCTAGGAAACATCGGCGGTTTAAAGTTCGATCGATTGTCTTTGATTATTACCGATCGACGCGATCGGTGGCTTAAAATAATAGTAGTCAAGCTCTCGATCCACACAGGTGCAAAGCGGAGATCTTCAAATATGACTGTCTTAAAAACCCTGCCCGATTTGTCTAGTGTAACGTCTACGTTGGCGGAGCCTCTGGATATGAACAAAGCGATCGAATCATCATCGTCCATCCATTTTAAATACTGGACTGTCCAAGAATATCACCAGATGAGCGATCTGGGCATTCTCGATCCTCATGAGCGGACTGAATTAATTGCTGGACAAATTGTAATAATGACGGCTAAAGGAACTCCCCATGTACTAACTCTCCGGTTATTAGCCACTGCAATAGAAAATGCACTTGGAGATCGCTCTGCTGTTTTTGTAAGTACACAAGATCCGATTCGACTGGATAACTTCTCGGAACCAGAACCAGATCTCGCCCTTGTGAAAGGAACCATCTTAGATTACGCACAAGCTCATCCTGGTGCTGAAGATATCTATCTTGTCATTGAAGTAGCTGATTCTACACTCAAACAAGACTGCGAAATCAAAGCTAAACTATACGCTAGATCGAGTATCGTTGAATACTGGGTGATAGACATCAAAAATCGCCAAGTTCATATCTTCCGAGATCCCACACCCACAGGTTACAGTAGCCAATTGATTCTGACAGAAACTCATTCAGTTTCACCGTTGGCATTCCCTGAGATGATTTTATCCTTCGCATCTATATTACCGCAAGTGCCATAGATGCGATCGGATGGGATTCGACCAAATCTAATTAAGTAGTGGCTTCTGTTCGATCTGTGAACCATCTAGAATGGATTAAAAGCCAAGCACTTACAGACAAATGTAAGTCGTGTCGATTCTCGCTCATTTTGACGGTAAAAAAATCATCCTCGATCGTACCCACAGTGCTGGGTGATACCTTGGAGCTGGGAATATCTCACCCATTTGGACGATTTATTTAGATATATATGTTTGCTAATATGTGTTGTGACTCAAGCGTTATTTAATTGAGTGCGTCAACAATAGCTCTAAATTTTGGGCATAACTAAGCATGGCAAATTTATTAGAAACAGCTTCCAAATCCGGTGACTTTACCGTGTTGTTAAAGGCAATTAAGGCGACCGAACTTGAAGATACGCTAAATAGCGAAGGTTCGTTTACGCTCGTCGCACCGACTGACGATGCCTTTGCGAAGTTGCCAGCAGCAGATCGCGATGCCTTGTTTGCCAATATCCCTAAGCTCAAACGCATCGTGCTATATCATGCGGTAATGGGAAATGTCCAGTCTGACGATCTCGCTGAGATCGATGAGGCTCCCACGGTGGAAGGCTCGATTATTGCCATCAAAAGAGCGGGTGGGGAGATTCGGATTAATGATGCTTTGGTGACTCAGATGGATATCCTCGCCGATAATGGGGTGATTCACAAAATCGATACGGTGTTGATGCCTGCGATTCTGGAACATGAATACGACTAGGTTGACGATCGATCGTCGCTAGAGACAGCCAAATGTAGGGTGGTGAGTTGGATGGGGTTGAATCGATCGGGAATTTGCCTGATGATGGACACAGCCGCTATCGATTTAACTTGTTATGTCCACTCATCCTTATACAGTAGCTCTCATCGTCCCCACAGGTATCGGAGCCACGATGGGTGGCTATGCTGGGGATGCTTTACCCATTGCTAGAGCAGTTGCGGCAAGTTGCGATCGCTTGATTACCCATCCTAATGTGATGAATGGGGCGCAGTTGTATTGGAGTATGCCAAACGCGCTCTATGTCGAGGGTTACGCCTTAGATAAATTTGCGGCGGGTACTTGGGGACTACAACCAGTGCGGCGCAATCGAATCGGGATCGTGTTCGATCGATCGATTTCAGATGAATTGCGCGTTCGCCATCTTCAAGCCGCAGATGCCGCTAGGGCAACGCTAGGGCTAGATTTGACTGATTATGTAGTGACGGATATGCCATTGGGGGTAGAGCTGCGTACAGCGTCTTCTGGAGCCTCCTGGGGGACGATTCAACAGCCGGATAGTTTGTTACGGGCGGTGGATAAACTGATTACGGTAGCTGGAGCAGAAGCGATCGCCGTAATTGCGCGATTTCCAGACGATCCAGGCGCGACGATTCTCCACGATTATCGTCACGGGATCGGTGTAGATCCACTGGCTGGAGCTGAAGCAGTCATCAGTCATCTGATCGTGCGTACCTTCAAAGTACCTTGCGCTCACGCGCCAGCTCTATCGCCACTACCGATCGATCCTGAGATTTCGCCGCGTTCTGCTGCGGAGGAGTTGGGCTATACTTTCCTACCCTGTGTCTTGGTTGGCTTGAGTCGTGCGCCCCAATTTATCACTACACCCCAATCATCCCTAAACAGGGGTGAGGTAAACGCCTACGCCGCAATCCAACTCAGGCAAGGAATCTGGAATGATGAAGTCGATGCCGTAATTATCCCTGAATCTGCGTGTGGCGGGAGTGGGTTAATTAGTTTTGCGAGATCTTCACGCGCTAAAATTATTACAGTGGCTGAAAACCAGACGCGGATGGCAGTAACGCCCAAGGAACTCAGGATTCGATCGATTGCGGTAAGATCGTATCTAGAAGCGATCGGTGTCATTACAGTCGATCGAGCTGGGATGAGTCTCGATAGTTTCCGCCCACAGATCGATCGACTTAAAGAGTTGACAGTTGACAAAGCCTAATTACTAAAGCCTAAAGCCTAAAGCCTAATTACCCTACCCCCTAAGAGATGAGTAACTCGCACAATCCAGACACCGAACCCTTATCGCGAATGCAGATTTTGATTGCGATGGCGGTAACTGCAATCATCTTGGTGGGGCTAGCCAGAGCGTGGCTCTATTTTGGCGACTTTCAGTTGCGTCCGGTTGCCATGACGGTTGGGGATTTGGGGATCGGGATTGCGCTGGGGTTGGGATTGACTGGTTTGAGTGCGATCGTGTATGCGGTGTGGGCTGTCTATCGGGAATGTGCGGATTTTTACCTATCAATGGTACTAAAACCCTTAGCTGTACCCGATCTGCTGTGGCTAGGAGTTCTACCTGGATTGAGTGAGGAGTTATTATTTCGGGGGGTAATGTTACCCGCAATTGGTTTAGATCCGCTCGGGATCGTGTTATCTTCGCTCTGTTTTGGGGTGTTGCACATGACGAATGCTCAACAATGGCCCTATGCAGTCTGGGCAACAATTGTCGGTATCTTACTCGCATTCACAATGGTCGAAACAGGTAATTTATTTATCCCGATCGTCGCTCATGTTACTACTAATTTTATTTCAGGTTTGAGTTGGAAATTTAAGCATTCGAGAGTTAATAGTTAGGAGCGAAAATCATTGGGTACCCACAAGGATCGCCCCACGGATTAATTGTTTCCCGCGCGCTAATGTCCGCCAACACCCAGATAAGTTTCAATTACCTTGGGATCTTTGAGGAGATCTGCACCCCTACCTTCATGTTTGACAATTCCGGTATCTAAAACATAACCGCGATCTGCCATTGCTAGAGCTTTTTTAGCATTTTGTTCGACGAGTACAATTGCCGTCCCATTTTGATTGATCGATCGAATCTGCTTGAGGACATCGGTGACTAAAGCGGGTGAAAGTGCGGCGGATGGCTCATCGAGTATTAATAATTCGGGATCTAGCATTAAGGCTTTACCCATCGCTAGCATTTGGCGTTCGCCACCAGAGAGAGTTCCCGCGCGTTGTTTGCGCCGCTCGGCAAGTCGGGGAAACATTGTATAGATTTTTTGTTTGAGCTGTTTGAGATCGTTAGAGCGGATAAAACCACCCATATCTAAATTTTCCTCGATCGTCAGCGACTTAAATACATTCGAGATTTGGGGGACATAACACATCCCTTTTTGGACGATGCGATCGGATTTTAACCCAGTAATTTGTTCGCCTTTGAAAGTAATCGTCCCTGTATGCGGTGTCAATAGTCCGAATATCGTTTTAGCTAGGGTAGATTTTCCCGCGCCATTTCCGCCGATTACTGCGACTAGTTCCCCTGGTTGGATGACAAAGTTAATCCCATTGAGGATATCTGAGCCAGGAACATAACCAGCGCGGACATCCTGAACTATTAGCAGCGGGGGAATGGTGAGCATTGGTGGGGTCGATGCGATAGTGGTTACTCAATTTTAGTGGAAAGAGTCTCTTAAAATGGTAACTGTACAGACTTTTGGCAATTATAGCAACCGCCAAGGCTGTTAGGACGGAACAGCGATTGTTCGCGTAGCTTTCCCGTAGGGTAATCGCCGCTGTGCGTTGGCGACAGCCTGCCGTAGGCACAGGCAGACGCTTTGCGAACGGAATGCAAAGTCCGCCGAAGCTGTACTAATCAGAAAACGTCCTCACGATATTGGCTATTGCTATAAGTCAATTTTGGCAATGCTCGGTCTAAATTCTGTTAGCCAGATCGCAATTGTGAGTATATGGTCAAATCCTCATTCTTTACTGAGCTAAAATACTTCCTGAAATCCTCATGAAATGAAAATTGCTAAATGTGGGTAACATAAGCTCGACATCCCCGATCCTCTTCGTATGCCACTTATTGCTCCTTTTATCATTCAATCAGTTTTACCTCTACTTAGTACAATTTTTGCTCTTTTGGTTCCTGTCTTAGGTGAAGCCATCAAATTTGCCCTGACTCGCATTCCTAAAATTCCCTCATATCTTTTGCTCCTGAAGGTGCTGTATTCCGATATGGACTCATCTAGCAAAGATCGTAAGATTCTGACTACGGGCATTTTAGTAATCGGTAGTATCACAACTTTTATGGCGTATTCTCTGATCCCTTTCACAGGTGTACCTTTGATTGGTGCTGTTACCAGTTCCATTGCCGCTGTGATTGCGATCGTAGTTGCACTGGTAGTATTAGATATGATGTTTGCTATGAATCAAGGGTATTACCGAAAGCAACTAGAAAAACAAGGGTTTGCGAGACTAGATGATATCGAAGCTGATATTAAGGGGTTACAAAATATTTTTGGCAAGTCGTTATGGCAGCAAATTAAATCTACTATCAAAGATTCCAGTCAGAAAATTTTTGAAGAGAGCAGCAAGTATGGTATCGACGTTGAAGATAAAAATTACAAAAACTATATTGACGATCGATTAGATATATTAAATATTTACATTAGTAGAAATTCAGTTGCCAAGCATCAAGATATAAATACATCATTATTGATGCAAAATGATGGGCAAGATTGGACAAAAGATGCGTCCATTCTGAGTACAGGTGCGAGTGTCGGGGCTTTTGCTGGTGTTGGAGCTTCAGTAGCCGCCTCATCGGTTTTGGTACAAGCTGGTTTTATTACAAGTCTCCAAGGCTTATTCGGGGCATCAACGGGTATTGTTGTCAGTGCCTCAACCTATTCATTACTGACGTTTGCTGCTCCGATTGGATTAGGGGTACTAGCTACAGTAGGAATTTGCAGCGGCTTGACAGGGCTAAAAAATAAAGAAGAAGCTGCCAAGATGAGTAAATTTTTATCAGATATCATGATATCGGCTTTACCAATGGCATGGATTGATGGTGAATTATCTCATAAAGAGAGAGACACGATCGATAGATTTGTTACTACTTCTGGGATTAGAAAGGAAGATCAAGATTTAGTATGGGAAGCGGTAAAAAAGCAGCAGACTTTTGATGAAGTCATGGAAACAGGTAGTACTTTTGAGAACATCGATCGTCAGAATACTTGTAAACAAAGCAGTGCAGAAAGAATAAAGCATCGCCTAATATTATGTACAGCATGGGACATTGCAATTGCTGATGCGAAAATCTATTCCTCAGCATTATATCTACATAACCGAATGGCAGATAAGTTAGGGATATCTCGTGATGAGGTCAAAGAAATTCGGCGAGCAATCAATCTCAAGTATGATGGTGATCTTTGGGCTGTAAAGGAAGCATTAGAACCCAATGCTTCAGAAGCTAAGTTATTGAGTGTTCGCGAACAATACCGCCTGCAAGCAGGCAGGTAATTCTTACAAACCTTGACTGATACGTAAATCCTCACAGATTTATTTGATTTTTTGGCGTTGCTGATTTAAGGTATGATTCTGGATTTATCAAACCCATCTATCCCCCAGTCCCCCGTCTCCCTCTTTCATACATCGATTCAGCAACGCCGATTTTTTTAGGTGCCAATGATTCGATTGGTGGTAGGCACAATCGGTCAAACTCACGCAGTATCACCAAATCCATCACCCCCCGCTCGACACAATCCCTTTGCCGTATCATGAACGGCTTCAACATCGACCGCAGAGAATTTCACACGTGTACGTGTACGTGTTAAAATGACACCATAGATTAAGCAATAATTACAATGCAACAGAAAATGACCATTACGATCGATCGAGAGGTTTACGATGCTCTCTATCGGGTTGTCGGCAAAGGTAACATTAGTAAATTCCTCGAAAACCTAGCGCGTCCTCACGTCTTAAAAGAAGATCTGACCTCTGCTTATCAAGCAATGGCAGCGGATACCGAACGGGAGCGCGAAGCATTGGCATGGAGTAACGGATTGATTGGGAGCATCAATGATGCTCAGGGGTGAAGTCTGGTGGGTAGATTTCGACCCATCAGTGGGTGGTGAAATTCGGAAGACTCGACCTGCGGTTATCGTTAGTAACGATGCGGCTAATACTGCACTAAATCGCGTTCAAGTTGTACCCCTGACCACCAATACAGGTAGATTATACCCCAGTGAAGCGATCGTGATGGTCGATGGCAAAGAAAGTAAGGCAATGGCAGACCAATTGACAACTGCATCCAAAGAGCGGCTGACAAATAAACTCAGTACCCTCTCTGAAGACGATCTCAAATCAATCGAACGTGTCATCAAAATTCAACTCGGTATGCAACTTTCATAAGAGCGATCTCGATCGAGGTTCGCCATTAGTTAATCGATCGAATGTACCAAATCAACACTAAATAATTTCAGCTACCCCGTTCATCTTTTCCGTCATTAGCGATCTTAAATATTTACGAAAAGATCCGCTCGATTTCCGCACTAAAACCAGGCAATAATGGTGAAGTGAGAGTATCACCAGCTAAAAGTGTCGCCACCAATTGTAGTTGCGCTTCAGTACGGCGATAGATTTCTAGCGTTTGTAGTTGCCAATTGACGATCCAATATTCCTGTACGCCATACCTGGAATATAGTTTTAGTTTTACACTCTTATCTCGTTGCTCATTTTGTGCGCCAGGGGATAAAATCTCTACCATCAACTCTGGCGCAATCGTAAAGTGTCCCGCTTCATCGATCCCTCGATCTAAACGCGCTTGACTCGCCCACACCAGATCGGGAATCACTGCATCTGTCGGCGTAAAAATCACGCCAGGAACTTGAAATGGCTTCCCTAATTTAGTCTGTCTCGACCAAAACTCTAGTTCAAAATGGATATTTCCACCAATGGCTTGATGACGAATGTGGGGAGCGCGAGTCACTAATAGTTCTCCTTCAATAATTTCATGACGCAACCAGCCACCATCATCGGGCATGACATCGAGATCTGCGGTTGTCCAGTAGAGATTAGCAACCATTAGTTTTACTGGTAAGCTTATTTATTTGTCTATTATATCCGACCTG
>JAJAZF010000025.1 GCA_026785875.1 Chamaesiphon sp.
AAGGCTTATAATATCGGTCGAGCGATGACCGAAAAATTAAAAGAATTAATTCCCCGTCACCAGTTTAAAGTACCAATTCAAGCCGCGATCGGTACGAAGGTAATTGCCAGTGAAAGTATCCCCGCATTGCGAAAAGATGTCCTGGCTAAATGTTATGGGGGAGACATCTCACGGAAAAAGAAACTGCTCAAAAAGCAAGCCAAAGGTAAAAAACGGATGAAATCTGTCGGTACTGTAGATGTACCGCAAGAAGCATTTATGGCAGTGTTAAAACTGGATAAAGACAGTTAAACAGTTGACAGTTGACAGTTGACACTTCGGCTACGCTCAGTGCAAGCAGTTGACAGCGATTAAAAGATAGAGTGTAGGGTGGGCAGTGCCCACCAGAGCGGATCGAACCTAATTTACAAAAATATTTTATTCAAAAAAATATGGCGATTAGACAAGATACATTATGGGAGCAATTTCTCTCGCCCTTAGTTCAAAGCTTGTTAGATAAACAGCAAATGATGGCATTGCGCGATCGCATTGATTGGCATGAGACGATCGATCGATATCAACCGTCACAATTTAGCTATCCCGAATATTATCACAGTCAAAACTTTCACGGGATCGAAGGTGGATATTTGACGCAGACAGCCGCGATTACTTACGATCCGATTACTCAATACGTTTTGCCGCCTTATGAACCTTGGGTGCGTCAGAGTTTGATTGATGGGGTTGGCACTCAACCGCGCCAAATCCTCGATCTCGGCTGCGGCACTGGTTCGATGACGGTGCCGCTCAAGCAAGCCTTTCCTGGGGCGGTGGTGACGGGATTGGACTTGTCTCCGTATATGTTAGCAGTCGCTGAGGATAGAGCTAGTCAAGCAGGTGTAAAGATTGAGTGGGCGCATGGTACCGCCGAATTAACTCAGTTTGAGGCGGGAAGTTTCGATCTAGTTACAGCAGCATTGTTATTTCACGAAACTCCACCCGCGATCGCCCAGAATATTCTGGCTGAGAGTTATCGGTTACTATCAGCAGGGGGACAACTGCTGATTCTCGATGGCAATCAACGCACCCTCCGCAGTCTCGAATGGTTAAATAATGTGTTTGAAGAACCCTATATCCAAGCTTACGCAGCAGGTAATCTCGATGCGTGGTTGGGTAAATCTGGATTTGATGACGTAGAAACAAAAGATGTTTTTTGGATAAATCAAGTCACTCGTGGAGTTAAGAAATAAGAGCTGACAAATATTTACGCGAGCTTAAATTTTAGCGATCCAAAGTAGGGTGGGCACTGCCCACCACATAGGTTTCAGATAATTTATATCTAATAAATATTTACGTCTAGCTACTTAGCTATCAAAGATTTAGCTTAAACCCCAGAGGGCGGGCATGAAGCACCGCCCCTACAGATCTATATTATTAGCAGGAACTCAAATAGGATTGCTATATCAATTATCAACTAATTTAACTGTCAACTGATTTAAAGTGGTTTTAAAAGCGGTTTTATTTAATTTTAACGGGGTAATTATTAAGGATGAATCGATTCATCGAGAGTCGATCGATGAAATCCTATTAGCTGAGAACTTGTCGCCACAGGGTAAAGAATTCTCGAAAGTATCTGTTGCTAGTAGTGATAAATCGTGCCTGAAGGAGTTACTAAAATTACGCGGGCGATCGGTAACTGATGAATATCTAGATAAGTTAATAGCTAAAAAGTCGATCGCGTATCGTCAAAAATTAGCGCAGTTGGAGAGCTTACCTATTTATCCAGATGTAGTTCAGTTTATCGAGCAGATGTTTAATAATAGTTATAAACTAGCAGTGGTGACTGGGGCGATCGGATCGGAAGTTGAATTAGGATTGAAACAGGGTAAAATCGGTCTTTATTTTGATACGATCGTCTCTGGAGATCATATTAGTCAGAGTAAACCAGATCCGCAGGGGTATTTACTAGCGATCGACAATTTAAATAAGCTATATCCCGATCTAAATTTATTACCATCTGAATGTCTAGCGATCGAGGATACATTTGCAGGGCTTCAAGCTAGTAAATCCGCTAGAATTCAAGCAGTCGCGATCGCACATACTTATCCCTTTCATATGTTGCAACGTCAGGCTAATTGGACGATCGATCGGTTTGCCGATTTAGAATTCGATCGGATCGATAAATTTTTTGAATCTGTAGAATAAAGAACAGATAGCTCAACTTAGGATCGGATATCCTCAGAATTTGTCTGATTTGGCTTGACTTGTGCTGAAGGTACAAGGATGATGGTCGATGCCGAACATATTGCTGCGATCGACTCTCATCCTCCCACACTAGCCCAAACAGATGACTTTGAGCGAAAATTCACAAACCCCCCTTCCCCAGCTAAATGTCCGCGTAGATTGTCTCCATCAATTATTTGAAATCCAAGCAGACACTCACGCTCAAAATCCAGCAATTATTTATCACTCCCAAGTACTTAGTTATAGTCAAGTCGAAGCGCGCGCGAATCAATTAGCATGGTGGCTCCGCAAACAGGGGGTAGCATGTGGCTCCAGGGTAGGATTATTATTACCTCGATCGCCAGAATTATACATCGCGATTTTGGCGATTCTCAAAGCTGGTGGAGCGTATGTTCCCCTCGATCCTGAGTATCCTAGCGATCGCATCGATTATATTTTGGCTGATTGTGGCATCCAAACGATCGTCACGACTGCTGAATTAGCTGCTAAAAAGGAGATCGAGATTGCCAATATCGTCTGCGTCGATGCAATTGAAGCGCAATTAGCCCTAGAATCAACTCTCAGAGATCGACTGGTGCAGGTGGGAGCGCGAGATTTGAGTTATGTGATTTATACTTCCGGCTCTACAGGTAGACCAAAGGGTGTCGAGATCGAACATCGCAGTAGTCGTAATTATATTCAAGTTGTCAACGAAACGGTGTATCACGTGACACCGAACGATCGAGTCTATCAGGGATTCTCGATCGCCTTTGATGCGTCGGTAGAAGAGGTGTGGTGTACCTTTGCGGCGGGTGCTGCGCTGGTAGTAGGTTCGATCGAGCAGACGCGTTCTGGGGTCGATTTGGCGCACTTTCTGACAGAGCAAAAGGTAACGGTATTATCTTGCGTTCCGACTCTACTGGCGATGATGGAGATCGAAGTTCCTACCATTCGCCTGTTGATTCTCGGTGGCGAACAATGTCCCCAGGAGTTGGCATCGCGGTGGTGTAATGATTCGCGGCGGGTAGTAAATACTTATGGGCCGACAGAAGCTACAGTAGTCACAACCTGGCATGAATGTCATCCCGATCGAGTCATCACGATCGGCAAACCTTTACCAACATATCAAGTTTATATCCTCCATGAGGACTTAGAGCCAGTTGCAGATGGAGTCGAAGGCGAAATTCATATTGGCGGGATTTGTCTAGCGCGGGGCTATGTCAATCGTCCTGCGCTCACCGCCGAGAAATTTATCCCCAATCCGTTTACATTCGATCCTGAAAGCTCAGATCGACTCTACAAAACAGGAGACATCGGGGTTTGGACACCGGATGGAGAAATTCAATTTCTCGGACGAATTGACGGACAGGTAAAATTACGCGGATTTCGGATCGAGCTATCCGAAATCGAGTCGGTAATCATGCAGTGCGCGGGTGTCAGTGCGGCGGTTGTGGCTGTCAAACAGGTAGTCGAAATCGACAGATTAATTGCCTATCTCGTACCCAAGCAAGGTGCCGAACTAGATTTCACCGAAATTTGGGACAATGTTCGATCGCGATTACCGATTTATATGGTACCTGCGAGTTTAGAAATCGTCGCGACTCTACCAACATTACCCAGTGGTAAAGTCGATCGCAAAAATCTCCCCGCACCCCAAAATTTCGGAGCGAATATTCCTGGTAAAACTACCGGACGTTTAGCTAGTAATCAGGTAGAAAGAGACATCGCCATAGTTTGGGAAACCGTCTTTGGAATGACTGAAATCTCGATCGATGATGAATTTTTCAATCAATTAGGCGGACACTCATTACTAGCGGCGGTAATGGTATCGAAATTACGCCAAAATCCCCAATTTCAAGATCTCGCCGTACTCGATGTTTATCAACATCCAACTATTGCCCAATTAGCCGCCGAGTTAACCCAGCGTTGGCATCAGCGCAGCCTCGAACAACAGACATCGCCAGCCAAAGATGCTCCCCCACCAATCCGCCACATTTCCACCACAACTAAAATAGCTGGTGCGATGTGGGCAAGTATCGGAGTTTATCTGATCTATGCTCTCTACAGTCTGCCGCTGCTGATTCCTGGCTTTGTTTACTACGAACTTGTCGATCCAAATAATCTCGATCTGAGCAGAGTTGTAGCAGGTGAGATCGCCGCAGCATTAATTATTTGTACCTATCCAGCCTTAATTCTCCTAAGTATTCCGCTCAAGTGGCTGGTAATCGGGCGGTTTAAACCTGGACACTATCCGCTGTGGAGTGTTTATTATTGGCGGTTTTGGCTCGTCCGTCAGGTGGTATCTTTCGTACCGCTGATGCTACTAACTGGTTCGCCATTATTCAACTGGTATTGTCGCCTCATGGGAGCCAAGATTGGTAAAGATGTCTACATTGGCACCACCGATATCTTGGCATTCGATCTGCTGAGTGTCGGCGATGGTAGTAGTATCGGGACTGATAGCAACCTGATGGGTTGTGAAGTAGTAGATGGGTGGTTGAAAATCGATCGGATTAC
>JAJAZF010000026.1 GCA_026785875.1 Chamaesiphon sp.
CACCTTCAAATTGGTTCATATCTCGATTTAATTCATTAAGCTCAAGACCAGCCTGATACATTTTTTCTCCGCGCAATGAATAGTTATTTGCTCCGATTAAAAGAGAAAGCATAAGTACAGCTACAGCTAACCCAATAGAAGCAAAATCTATGATATTTTGCTTCTATCGGAGTGGTATTTTAGTAACTATAAGTAATGGAATTATAATTAGACCTAGGGAAAGAAGTGATAAAGTCCACTGAGAAAATGAATTATGAAGTAAAAGACGCTTGTTTGCGGCGAAATAACTTTTTAAAACAATATAAATATTGTCACTTAGCTTTTTGTAAGGATCTGTATCATCTTCAGAATTCATATCGGTATTTTTTATCAGTATCCTTGGGTACTACAAACCTAGGTTTCAGTCTAACTATTATTAGGCGGAAACTTTCCACCTATCCACCTAAATTCGGGTAGATAGACTGAAAAAGTTAGCTTATACCCTATGCAAAAGCAGAAACATTCCACCTATCATCCTATTTAAGGTGGATCGGCTAAATTTGTCATCCTACTCGTAACATTACGCAAAATTCATTCAAAAAGCTTCTAGCTCAAGTTAGCGATCGATCCGCCGAGATCGTTACGCCTAAAATATCGTAGCTTATCTAGAACTCATATTAAGTAGCAATTCGATCGCTAATTTACAGTCGATCTAAATCTCGATCGATCCGAATTGTTGCCAGAACAGCAGCTGGGGGCATTGTCACATGATGTGCCAGTCCCACAGATTTGAGCAGCCAAATTACCCACCAAGTCATATCGATTTCCCACCATCGCCAACCAGCTTTAGCGACATGGGGATAGGCATGATGGTTATTGTGCCAGCCTTCGCCATAGGTCGCAATTGCCGCCCACCAAAGGTTCCGTGAATTGTCATCGACCTCAAAAGTCCGATAGCCCCACAGATGTGTCACCGAATTGATAAACCAAGTACTATGCCAGAGCAAGACCGATCGCAAAAATATGCCATAGACCACAAAAGACCAGCCACCGAGGGCATAAAGCAGAATCCCTAATGGGATTTGCAGCAAGAGAAAATATCGATCGAGCCAACGATAAAACCCTTGTCGGGCTAAATCAGGCGCGATTTTCTGGTATCGATCGTAATCGAAAAATTCTGGATGGGGGTAAAAAATCCATAACATGTGACTCCACCAAAATCCGCGTTTGGCAGAATAAGCATCGAGATCCCGATCTTCGGTATGGGCGTGGTGGAGTCGATGTCCTGACACCCAAAAAATCGGGCCACCTTGCACGGCTAATGCGCCCAGTAGGGCGATCGAATATTCTAACCAGCGCGGTACTTGAAAGCTCCGATGACTCAGCAGCCGATGGTAGCCCAGGCAAATACCCACACTACCAAACAACCAGTGGAGGAACAGGGTGACAGCTACAGCCTGCCAGGAGAAGCACCACAGGGACAATATTGCTAGAGCATGAATTGCTGTGAAAAAGATTCCCGCCACCCAATTAAATGGATATTGGTTTGGTGCTGTTCGTAACGATTGAACGGTCATGAGTGTAAGTATAAATTTTGGTTGGATGTTTGATTAATTATCTGCACCTGCTGTCTGGAATGGATAACGCATTGGTATGCCTAGTTCGCGTTCTAGGCGATCGCTAAACGCTTTTAACTCTTGAACTTTAACTCGTTTGAGTTGTCTTGTCGGATAAGAATAGGTGGTGGGCAAATGATTTCCGCGTGCTTCTAGCTGATGAGTTAAAGGTTGAGGGCGCGTCGGGGTGTTGAGTTGGATTTCATCTGGACGTAATGCTTGCATCCGACTGATATATTCAGCCCGATCGCGATCGTTCCAGTTCGTCAGTAGCATGGTTTGAATGGCTAGGTGTCCTGAATACTGTTGGCGAAATTGTAGTAAACCTGTCCAAAGTTCCTGAAGCTTGAGAGTAGGCTGGGGACGATTGATGCGGCGGAAAGAATCGGCGGAAATGGCATCCATTTTGACCGCCACCCAATCGGCGATCGCCAGTTCCTCGCGCACGGTAGGATCGGTCAAGAGACTACCATTAGTCAATACACCGATCGGTTTAGAGATAATTGCTTTTGCCATTGTCAAAATTTCACCTAAATTCTGCGCCAATGTTGGCTCACCGCTGCCACTAAGGGTTAGTGTATCGATTGCTGACGCAGACGGCAAGCCGTGCGAACATAGCGGCAAAGACTGTAATTCCTGGCAAATTTGCGCGGTGGGGACGAACATCCGCCGATCGCAGCTTGAAACCTGAATTTCACCTAACTGGCAATACACACAGTTAAAGGAGCAAGTAGAGACTGCACCGATCGGATCGATACCAAGCGATCGACCAAACCGCCAGGATTGAACTGGGCCATAAACAGCAGTGGTGGGGGTTGCGAGAGTAAGCATGGGGTGAAAGTTTAGCTCCAATATTATGGCTCGAATAAAGTGCAATCAAATTGCTTTGGAAAAAGTCCCCTTGACTCGATCGCCTAAATAGGCATCAAATACGGCGGCAATATTGCGAATTAGTAACCGTCCACTCGGTGTCACTTCAATTCCATCACCCCAACGGTTGAGCAATCCATCAGCTTCTAAGGCATCTAATTGCGGTAAGATGCCAGCAAAATAGTCATTGAAATCGAGATCGAAACCGAGATGATATTTTGATTCCAAATCTTGGACACAGAGTTGAAATTGACACATTAATTCCATAATTACCGTGCGTCGAATTAGATCGTCCTGATTCAACCGCACTCCACGTTCGATCGGTAATTCCTGAGCATCGATCGACCGATAAAAATCCTTTAATTTCTTATAATTTTGGACATAGACATCCTGCAACATACTAATTGAAGTCATCCCAAAACCCAACAGATCGGATTCTGGTTTGGTCGTATAACCCTGAAAATTTCGATGCAATTGTCCCGCTTGTTGAGCGATCGCTAGTTCATCATTTGGCTTGGCAAAATGATCCATGCCAATAAACACATAACCATTTTCAGTCAATTGCCCGATCGTTTGTTGGATAATTTTTAGTTTAGTTGCAGTACTCGGCATTGCCGCTGCGGGCATTCGTTTCTGCACTGGGACGATCTGGGGAATATAGGCAAAGTTAAACACCGCAATTCGATCGGGATTTAGTTGCAATGTTTTTTCCACAGTTTCCCGAAAAGTATCCAGAGTTTGGAACGGTAAACCATAAATCAAATCCACATTCACACTCTCAAATCCAGCTTCCAGAATCCAGCTCATCACATCAAACAACATCGTCTCCGGCTGCACCCGATTGACAGCTACTTGCACTTGAGAATTAAAATCTTGAATGCCAAAACTAATCCGATTAAATCCTAATTGTCGCAGAAATAGCACATAGTCCCGATCGATAAAGCTCGGATTAATTTCGATCGACACTTCCGCCCCATCAGCCAAACTAAAATGCTGATGCAACTGATTCCACAGGAACTCTACCTGACTTTTAGACAGATAATTTGGTGTCCCGCCACCCCAATGTAACTGATGTACCTGGCGATCGGGACTAACTAAACTAGCCACCTGATGAATATGCCGTGCTAGATAGCCCAAATAGGGTTCAGCAACTTCCTTGCGCTGAGTAATTACCGTATTGCAACCGCAGAAATAACAAGGAGTTTCACAAAACGGAATATGACAATAGAGTGATAGGGGCGTTTTTTTATAATTCCCCATCGCGATCGCCGCTCGAAATCCATCCACCTCAAATTCATTCGTTAACTCCGTCGCTGGCGGATAACTAGTATAACGGGGTAATGGTTGATTATACTTATTAAGTAATGCCGCATCAAATTGAACAGTATGCGATGTACGTTTTATAACTTAAATTATTGTTATCTATTCAATAAATTCAGATCGATAACTTTCTTACTTTCTCTTATTGAAGCTGTTCTATGAATTTTAGAAACAAGCCAAATTGGTATGAATTCCTCTAAATTCTCCTTGAAAAGGGGGAATTTAATTAATTCTTTCTTAGTCCCCGTTTTTAAGGGGGGTTGGGGGGATTTAGATCTCACAACGACGTAGCAATTAACCTGCAACAACCTCCCGCTCCCCATGTGGATGGCGTTCTGTACTACCAGGGCGATCCTGACGAGTAAGCAAATCGAAAGTATGTTCTCCAATCGCTGCTTTCACATCTGCTTCTAACTCATGCACCATATCCCGATTTAGATGAAACGCCATATTCGCCTCCGCTACAATCCCCGCAATTGCCTCATCATCGATCGGTAGCGTATCCAGTGCTTGGCGATAACGTTCCTTAAATAATCGTCGCGCCTCCGGTGTCGTAATTTGGGCAAATTCATAGAAATCAGTACCCCGATCGACAGGCAAATCCAACCCCGATCGGATGATGTTTTTCAAGCTTTGTCCCCCCGATAAATCTCCCATGTAACGGGTATAGGAATGGGCGATGAGCAGGATTGGATCGGTTTTGGACAAATTTTGCAACCGATCGCAATACCCCTGTCCTGCCGTCGAATGTGCGATCTCCTCCCGCCAGTTCTCACCATAGTAAAACTCCAAATCGCGGGCAATATTTTCGGCTCGGTTCAACTCAGGAAAATACATTGTACCCACGATCGGATCGTGAGCATTTTCCCGCAAACCAGTTTCCAAAGCACTGTAAATAAAATACAGATCGGCAAATAGTTTCCGCAACGGTTCGCGCTCGATAATTCCTTTGATAAAACACTTCATAAAAGCAGTATTTTCGGCAGCAGTGTGAGACTGTTGAGTTCCTTCGCGTAGGCTAGTTGATAGGTTAGTCATGATTAGGATCTCCAAATAAATTTTTAATAGATTGCGTCCAAAGCTTCAGCCTTCACCACGGCGAGCAAACACAGTTGCATTAGTTGCCACATAATGACAGTCATCAACGGTAATTTTTGGCACCATTGAACCAATTGAGGACGTTGACTACTACCGATTTCTGCCAACTTCTGATTGGCGATCGCGCACCGCTCTAGCCGTTGAAAAATCTCTGGATGGGTGGTGTCTTTTTCAAAAATAATTTCAGATGCGGCAATCAAATTGACCATAGAATTTCGGTTGTAAAAATGTGCCTTAGCAATATCTTTTCCTAAATCCTCAATTTCCACAAGTCAGATACCAGCAGGGCACTATAGTTACTGCAAGTAAAAGATAGCGATCGATTCTTGGCTTGAGCCATTTATAAAGAAATGTTGGATATTAATTGCTACCGATCGCCAAAACGAGATTGACCGTCTAGGATGCCAGTAGATCGCGATTGTAAGTGTCTAGTTTTTCAAAGCTAGAATAGTAGAAATATCTAGTAGAAATAAACTTCATGTTGCCAGTCGATCTGTGCGAAGAGATTAAATGTCCAATTCAATATGTAGTGGACTTGTTGGGCAACAAGTGGTCAATTCTGGTGCTGCGCGAACTCTTTGGCGGTAACAGGCGCACTTATCAATTACTGGCAGCACTCCCTGGTATTAGCACCAAAACCCTCACCCAACGACTGCGGGAATTAGAAGCCCAAGGTTTAGTCGATCGACGCATCTACGCCGAAATTCCGCCCCATGTCGAATATTCTCTGACTCCCAAGGGACACCAAATTCAGCCAGTGATGCTCGCCCTGCATCAGGTGGGCAGCCAGTGGCTGAGTCAAGACCCCTGCATTTGTGCCTTAATCGAAGAAGTCGGCGTTGCTGGAGCTTAGTTTATCTGTGTCAGAGTTGATGTCATCATTGACCGATTGACCCATGAGCTGATTTATTCCACAACTTGAGACACTCAAACCAAACTAAGCTAATCGCGCCACCTGCCAGACAGATCGCCAGATCGATTCTCCAGGGGAGACGCTCCGCGAACGAGTGTAAATAAGAAAAGCTAAATAATTGCTGCAAGAACGGCACATACAACACAAGTACCAGGAAAACTAGTCCACCCCCAACCACCCACCACAACGCAGCATTAGGCGATCGCAGTACTTTGAGACTGAGCCGTGATGAAGAACGTTCGCTGATAATCAAGCCTAAATTTGCTAAAGTCAAGGTGGTAAATGTTAATGCACGGGCATCTAATTCACCCAATCCCCGTTCGCGTAGCGTCGGCTTTGCCGAATCGAGTGCCGTCACGAAAATTACCAACACGATCGCTAAAATCCCCAGCCCTTGCAATACAGCCAAACCGATTGTTTTGCGACCAAATAATGGCTCATGGGGATTGCGTGGTGGACGATTCATCACATTAGCTTCAGCGGGTTCGGCTTCAAACACAATCGAACAAGCTGGATCGATAATTAGATGGAGAAAGGCGATATGCACAGGTAACAATACTAAGGGTAATTTAAACAAAACTGGAATTAAAGACATGCCTGCGATTCTCCAGGGGAGAGGCTTCGCCAACGGTAGATGAATTGCCAGTAAATATCCCATCGCTTTCCGCAGATTATCAAAGATTCGCCGTCCGAGTTTGACTGCTTGGACGATTCGCCAAGGCGAGGCTACGCCAACGAGGAAAAGTCATCATCTAATAACACCAACGCCGCCGATTCCCTCGCTACATCTGTACCCCGCTCGCCCATCGCAATTCCAATTTGAGCAGCTTTGAGCGCGGGGGCATCGTTTACCCCATCCCCTGTCATTGCGACAACTTCACCCTTGGCTTGGAGGGCAGTAACTAGCCGCAATTTTTGTTCGGGAACAGCGCGGGCGAAAATATTGGTAGTTTCAATATGTTGCTGGAGTTCCGTATCGCTCATCCCGTCGAGTTCCGCTCCAGTAATAATATTATCGATTTCCAGCAAGCCAATTTGTCTGGCGATCGTTTGCGCTGTCCCTGGATAATCCCCCGTAATCATCACCACTCGCACACCAGCAGTATGACATTCGGCAATCGCCGCCGCTACAGTTGGACGCACGGGATCGGAAAGTCCAACTAAGCCGAGAAATTGAAACGGAAAATCATGCTGCTTGTCGGGTAAATGTGCGGGATTCAGGGATGGATGGGGTGGTAAAAATGGCGGTGGCGCACCCATCAGAGCCGCTCTAGCCACGCCTAATACTCGTAAGCCTAGATTTGCGATTTCGCTGACTTGGGCGGCGAGGATTTGCTGCTGTGGGGGTGTGAAGTGACAGAGATCGGCGATCGCTTCTGGTGCGCCTTTGGCGGCAACTTCATACTGTTTCCCATCGGCTGATTGCCACACATGAGACATCGCGAGGAGATGCGGTGAGAGCGGATATTCGCGGAGTAGCTGCCAATCACTGTGCAAATGTTCGGTATCGGCGAGATAGCGATCGCCCAATTGCTTGAACGCTTTCTCCATCGGATCGAAGGGATCGCGTTGACTGGCGAGAATGCAGTATTCGACTAATTCGTGAACTTCTTCAGGCAATGGCTCTCGCGAATGCTGTCCCAAGTCGTAAGGCTGAGGCTTGGGGTGATGGGGTAATAGTTGCTGTACCGCCATCTGATTCAGCGTCAGGGTTCCGGTTTGATCAACACATAGTACCGTCGCCGAACCTAAGGTTTCCACGGCGGAAGCCTTCCGCGCCAGGACATGATGTTGGGAAATCCGCCAAGCTCCCAGAGCGAGGAAGATCGTGACAACTACTGGAAATTCATTCGGCAAAATTGCCATCGCCAGGGTAATGCCTGCTAGCACACCTTTAAGCCAATCGTTGGTCGTCACTCCATAAATGATGACGATCGCCACGCACAACGCCAAGGCGATGCCAAATAAGCGACTGACTAACCGATTCATTTCCCGCTGCAACGGGGTTGTTTCCAGCTTCACCTGTTGTAAAGCTTTGCCAATCTTGCCCATTTCCGTCTGGGCACCGATCGATCTGACTTCGACAATTCCTTGCCCCTGCACCACCAATGTCCCCGAATAGACAAAGGGTAAGCCCTCACCCCCCGGACGCGCCATTTCTACCTTGCCATCAGCGGCAATTTTGCGAACGGTGAGCGATTCCCCTGTTAATAAGGATTCATCGGTGGAAAGGTTGCTACAAGACAAGACAACTCCATCGGCAGGTACCCGATCTCCTTCTGCCAATACTAAGATATCCCCCCGCACGACTTCCCGCCCAGCAATGCGTTTGCGTTGTCCATCGCGAATCACCAGGGCGCGTGGACTAGACAGATCCCGCAAGGCTTCGAGCGCGTGTTCGGTTTTGCCTTCTTGATAGAGACTAATTCCGGTGATGAACAAGACGAAACCCACTAGGATTAGGGCTTCCTGGATGTCACCTAAAATCCAATAGACGATCCCGCCGCCGACGAGAAGCAGGAAGATCGGATCTTTAATCGCCTCCCATGCAATCGACCACAACTTGCGCGATTGAGATGAGGGTAAGTATGCTGGTACAAGATATCTAGTTATATCTCCTCATACCTACTCATTCTTCATGTTATAATAGAAAAATGAGTAGGATATCTATTTCTGAAGCAGCAAAACTAAAGGGAGTAAGCGTTTCAACCTTGAGACGTTGGGAGACAGATGGCAAGCTCGTCCCAGAGCGTACTTTAAGCGGTCATCGCCGCTACGAGATCGCGCAACTGCTAGGCATCAA
>JAJAZF010000027.1 GCA_026785875.1 Chamaesiphon sp.
AAGAAAATTACTGCGCCAGAACTCGCTGGCATGGCTCAGGTATTACAAGTTCCCGCGATCGCACATCCCACTCCCGTCATCGATACCTGCGGCACTGGTGGCGATGGTGCATCTACCTTCAATATCTCCACCGCAGTCGCCTTTGTCGCCGCAGCAGCAGGAGTAAAAGTTGCCAAACATGGAAATCGATCGGTATCCAGCCGGGTCGGTTCTGCCGATGTATTAGAAGCACTCGGTGTAAAATTAACCGCCCCCTCAGCCCGGGTATCTGCTGCTTTGGACACGGTCGGCATTACCTTTTTATTTGCCCCTGGCTGGCATCCAGCTATGAAAGCAGTGGCTTCGCTCCGCCAAGAATTGAAGATTCGGACGGTATTTAATCTGATCGGGCCGCTCGTCAATCCGCTGCGCCCTACGGGACAAATTATCGGCGTATTTTCACCCCATTTGCTCGAAACTATTGCTGAAGCAGCAGGTATTCTCGGCACTCAACAAGCGATCGTCTTACATGGGCGCGAAGGTTTGGATGAGGCGGGTTTAGGCGATGCGACAGACTTAGCCATCTTAACTAATGGCGAGGTCAAACTCACCAGTATCGATCCGGTAGAGCTAGGCATTACTCCCGCGCCGATTACTGCTCTGGCAGGTGGCGATGTGGCGGAAAATGCTGCGATCCTCACCGCAGTACTTCAAGGTAAAGGCACTCCCGCCCAACGAGATGTAGTGGCTATTAATGCCGGACTAGCACTCCAAGTGGCTAATCTCGTACCCATCGGCGCACATCAGCAAGGGATAGATATGGCAACAGCAGTATTGAATAGTGGTGTGGCTTGGGATAAGTTGACAGAGTTAGTAAGTTTTTTGGGCGCGGTAGATGAATAGAGCGTAAATCTTATTTATGGAAGATGGTCGGTTGGTCGATGCTCTTGGGCGGAGCCGCTCTGAAAAAGCATCTTTAGCACTGTTAGTTACCTAAAATACATTTAGGAGCATCGATCGTGGAAACAACAACCACAACCCAAGTCATTATTGTTAGTGCAGGGCCAACAGGACTATCTTTAGCAGCACAATTAATCCGTTATGGTATCAACTTTGTAATTTTCGATCGAAATCCCGATCGCATTATGCACCCGTGCGGCAGTGGCTGAAGCTCGATCGACTAATTGCCCGCCGAGATAGAGACTCGTAGAACTCCCGCCATCGAGGTTGAGTGCGTCTACAGTGCCCATCTGTTGGAGTAATTGAGCCATTTCTGATAAAGTTGGCCCTTTGCCGCCAGCGCGATTGTGGACGGCAATTAGGAGGATATTACCTGTAGCAGTACTGGCGATCGCACTCCGTACCGCCGACTCTTTCGCAAAATTGACCCCAAAGTTTTCACCTTTAGCATCGAGTACAATTTTCCCCGATTGGACTAACCAGGGGCCAGCGGCGATAATCTGGGAATATGTATCAAAATCGGGTGGAGTAGTCTGATGCCCGAGGGTGAGGATCGTCCCGATCGGCAGACTCGCAGACAGCTCTGGCTGCCCCCGTAAGGCTAGTAAATAACCATTGACAGGGATGGGAATGTTCGTGCTACCAATCGCGTTGCCTGGGGTAATTTGGGTGACTCGCTCCTGTTGAACTGTGAAAATTAGTTCGTTGGCTTGCATCGGCGTGTAAGTGCTACCCCAGGCGGTGGTGTAACGTCCTAATCCGGTTTGAACGTAAGCACTATTGAGCGCGAGAATTGATAACTGTTCGCCTTTGGACGTATTTAGGGTTTCCTGCATTTGCAAGCGGGCAATTCGGATTTGTCCGCGATCGTTCCAGCCGATCGCGCCCCGATTTAGAATGGGACTCGATAACCATTTACCGTCTCGTTTGAGGGCACCTAATGGCATCCGATTATTGCGATTGAAATATCCGCCGTTAATAGCTGCGACGACTTGAGTAGGTGGTGCGAATTTAATCAGATGATTGGTACCAACTAGATTTGGCTCTAGAGCTAACATCGCTCGAATTTTGATTCCCTTTTGGCGCGGATCGATTTCGAGATAGCTCACGGGGAAATTATTCACACCCAATTTTACCCACTTTTGCCGCCATTTTAGTCCTGGTGCCCAATTGATTTCGCGCTCGGGGATTGTGTCTAGATTGGAATTGATGCTAACTTCAAGATTAGTTGGTGATAATAATCTTGCCCTGGCGCGTTGTCCTTTGACGATCGGAAATTGGACGATGGTTTGATTGTTATTACTAGTGACTTTATATTCTAGTTTTTGAGCTGTCGGATCGTCATCGGGATCGAGATTGGGATCGAAAGTTGGTGGTGGCGCGTTGAATTGAGCGAGTAAAGCTGGATTAGCATTGGCTTCGATCGTTAGATAGCCTTCAGTCGGCGTTTGACTGAGTTTCCAGGGTGTAGATCGATCTAATGTGACAGTAATTTTGCCACTTTTAGCTATATTTTCACGGCGAACATTAGTTACTCTGCTAGCTGGGGTATTGAGCTGGAGTTTGCCTCCGACTAGCTGCCATTGCCAACCGCTACTTTTAGCAATGTTGGTGATGTCTAGATAGCGATATTGTTGACTGAGTTTAGCATTTAAACTAATTGCTCTCGCTCCTTGAGTCGCATACCAATCGATCGGTTGGCTCAAATAATTGGTATTATTAAATAACTCTACTCCCATCTGTCGATCGAGAGCCGTATCACTAATTCCTAAATGTAAATTAGTCCCGACTCGCCACTGTCCCCAAGGGATATTCAGCGTTTTACCATTCAAGAATATTTCGGTACCTTGACTGACAAAATTTTGGGTAGGTATATTCCGCCTCGGCTGGGGGATTCGATTAGGTGGGAGCGGAATTGGGGAAATTGGTGGGGTATCTGCACGAGCAATTTTTACTGAGTAAAGTAAGGGATAAAGGTAACTGGTGATAATACTAGTAACGATTAAATAAAACCTGAGATAATTCATACTCGATCGATTTTGTAAACAGTTGACAGTTGAAAGTTGACAGTTGACAGTTTAAGACAGGCTAAAGGAATTAAACGAGCCATCATCCTTGGTTGAGTTGCAACCCAACTACCCGATTAATCCACCCTGCTACACAATTAACCTGTAAGGGTACCCTGGATCTCCGCTGAGTCATAATGATTTTATAGTGTAAGATGTGACTCGATCCAGATCGGGAGTATCCCACTTTTTAACCCTCACCCTAAATCCCTCTCCCTGAGGTTAACTGCCCTGAGGGAGAAGGGCTGGGGATGAGGGCAGTTAACCTCCGCCAGAAAAAGTGGGATGCTCCCATCCAGATCTTATTACCCATGTGGCGATCGACAATAGTTTACACTCGATTCCGAGCGAAAGTCTCGATCGAGAAAAATTATAAAATATATGCTGTAGTCGCCGCCATCTGGCTCATCCCACGTCGGATTGAGAAAACGTCGATCTCTATTTATCTGACAAATAGCACACCACGTCAAGATTAATTGTATTCTGGCGATCGTCAACTCAATTATCGATACTAGAGAGCATCACATCTTTAGTCGATTGAAGCGATTTGTCAGGGAGATCGACAGGGTAATAGTTGGGATCTTCAGTGCCCAAAAGCTTGTCCCAGAATGTAAAATATAGTCCGTAATGTTTGGTATACTTATGGTGGTGCAGAGAGTGATGTAACGGACCTACTGCCCATCGTCCGCACCAGCGAAAATAGCCCGACGAGGGAAATAGTGGAAATCCGAGATGATTGAATACTGACCAAATTGTCATCGTCATAATCAGCGCAATTACGGTTGCAAAATGGAGCGGAATTGTGAAGACGATCGCCACGAGAAATAGTGCTTGGAAAATAGCTTCTGCTGGATCGAATGCAAAAGATGTCCACGGTGTCGGTTGTCGTGACAAGTGATGCCCCAGATGAAACCATCGGAATAGTAAGGGATGATGAAATAAGCGGTGCATAAAATAAAAATAGGTATCTTGGAGTACCAATACTCCCACAAAGCTGAATCCTAGATACCACCATCCATATCGATCGATATCGCTATACAACAGCGTATAACCTCGATCGAATTGAAAGATCGAAAATGCAGCACTAAAAGCAAAAATTAAGGTTGAATATATTGATAATTTGATATCTCGATGAATTGATTCCCAGGCTGGAGGATCGATCCCGATACCCTGCTTAATCAGGAACTTTTTAAATAGGGAGTGAATCAGTAGATGCGCCCCCCCAGCGATCGTTAAATACCTGCCTAGAATAATACCGCTCAAAGCGAAAAAATAGTATAAAAATGGGTGACGATCGCTCAATGTGTAGTTACCTTTATCACTAGGTGATTGAGGGATAAGATGTCATCCCCTAATCCACAATACAAAATAAGATTACTGACTGTAGGCGAAGTCAACATCTCAGCCATTGTAACGATTGCCCTTGCCGCCAACAGTCAATAGTAAAATAGGATTAGTTCAAATATCCCTGCATCTACAGGATAAACTGAAACTCCGAACTTGCCCGTGCTGTGTGTACTTTTTGCCTACATCCAGACTTTCCACCCTTGCACCTCACTCCCTCTTCATGTCCGACAACACCGCCGACTTAACTGGTATTCGCACGAGCCAGAGTCAAATTCGCAACGCTGATTATCGCGCTCTCGATCGCACCAAGCTCTCGCCGATGTACCAACACTACGTCGAGGTAAAAGAGCAATATCCTCACGCCCTGCTGTTGTACCGTTGTGGGGACTTCTTTGAAACCTTTTTTCAGGATGCAATTACGATCGCCCGCGAACTCGAACTAGTCCTGACAAGTAAAGAAGGGGGTAAAGAAATCGGACGGGTACCGATGACAGGAGTACCGCACCATGCAGTCGATCGCTATTGTGCCATCCTAGTCGAAAAAGGCTACGCGATCGCCATGTGCGACCAAATGGAAACCGCCGCCGAAGCTGCCGAATCGGGGGGTGGTTTAGTCCGGCGCGAAGTCGTCCGCGTCCTCACTCCAGGCACGATTCAGGAAGAAGAAATGCTCCAATCGCGGCGAAATAACTTCCTCGCGGCAATCGTCCTTGTCGGCGATAATTGGGGACTAGCCTATACAGATATCTCCACAGGCGAATTTCTCACCACCCAAAGTACCGATCTAGAAGTCCTCACCCAGGAACTAATGCGGCTCCAACCGCCCGAAATCCTCATCCCCATCGCCGCCCCAGATCTCAACCGTCTCCTGCGTCCTGGCGAAACCTCCGATTTACTCCCCACCAGTCTGCCCAATTGCTTCTGCTATGCCATGCGACCCCTGGCACCATTTACCCTCCCAGAAGCCAAACAGCGGCTGTTGGATACCTTCAAAATGCGATCGCTAGAATCTTTGGGGTGTGCGCCGTTTCCGCTGGCTGTACGGGCGGCTGGCGGGTTATTAGAATATCTCGAAGCCACCCAAAAAAGTAACCCCGTTGCCTTACAACCGCTGCGGACTTACTCCCTCGGCGATTATCTCGTCCTCGATCATCAATCCCGCCGCAACCTCGAAATCACCCAAACCGTTCGCGACGGCAACTTTCAAGGTTCTTTATTATGGGCACTCGATCGCACCTGTACCGCAATGGGTGGACGCGCACTCCGCCGCTGGATGCTCCAACCCCTACTCGATATCCACAGCATCAATAAACGCCAAAACACCATCCAAGAACTCGTCGAACAAACCTTCCTGCGCCAAGATCTCCAGCAACTACTCAAACAGATCTACGACATCGAACGTTTGACTGGAAAAGCCGGATCGGGACGTGCTAGTGCGCGCGATTTAGTCGCCCTCGCCGACTCTTTTCTCAAACTTCCCGAACTATCAGCCATTGCTCGTCAGGGAAAATCTCCCTTTTTAAAAACCCTCCACAATGTCCCCCCAGAACTCGAAGCCTTGGGACAAGAAATCACCGCCCACCTCGTCGAACATCCACCCATCCACCTCAAAGACGGCGGGATAATTCGATCGGGAATCAACGCCCAACTCGATGAAATGCGGACATCAGCCGCCGAAGATCATCAATGGATTGCCAATCTCGAAGTCATCGAACGCGAACGCACGGGTATCGCCAATCTCAAAGTCGGCTTCAATAAAACATTCGGTTACTACATCAGTATCTCCCGCCTCAAAGCCGACCAAGTACCCACCGACTACATCCGCAAACAAACCCTCACCAACGAAGAACGCTACATCACCCCCGAACTCAAAGAACGGGAAGTCCGCATCCTTACCGCCCAAGAAGATCTCAACCGGATCGAACACGAAATCTTCGTCGAACTCCGTACGATCGTCGCCACTCACACCGAGCAAATCCGCACTGTAGCCCGCAGTATCTCCGCGATCGATGTCCTCTGCGGTTTAGCCGAAATTGCCGTGACTCAGGGCTATTGTCGCCCCAACATGGGATCGAGTCGCGAAATTCAGATTACTGACGGTCGCCATCCAGTGGTCGAAAAAGCCCTTTTAGCTGGATTCTTTGTCCCCAATTCGACGCAATTAGGACAAGCCGAACACATTACCCCCAGTGTCGAATCACCTGATCTAATCATTCTGACGGGGCCGAATGCCAGCGGGAAAAGTTGTTATTTACGACAATTAGGACTGATTCAAATCATGGCGCAAATCGGCAGTTTTATCCCCGCCACCGCCGCCACATTGGGGATTTGCGATCGAATCTTTACCCGCGTCGGCGCAGTAGACGATCTCGCCACCGGACAATCAACCTTCATGGTCGAGATGAATGAAACCGCAAATATTCTCAATCATGCCACTGCTAATTCCCTCGTTTTATTAGACGAAATCGGACGCGGAACAGCTACATTTGACGGACTTTCGATCGCCTGGGCAGTTGCCGAATATCTCGCCGCCGAAATCGGTTCGCGCACGATTTTTGCCACCCACTATCACGAACTAAACGAACTTGCATCCATCCTCCCAAATGTGGCAAATTACCAAGTCACCGT
>JAJAZF010000028.1 GCA_026785875.1 Chamaesiphon sp.
AATTTAAACCAGGCAAACGAGTAGAAACCGGAGATTTTGCTGCTAGCTGTGTGTTGGCAACCGATCGGCAGGGGCTGGGCTGGTTAACGATCCGTGGTTGTCGATCGGGAACTACCCGCGTGCTGTTATCGACCGATCCGCAAGCATTCCCTGTCGATCGCCATCATCTCGATGAAGCAGAACTTAGCTACGATAACGACGATCGTTTAGGGTTTTGGTCTGGGGCTGGCTCGTTTGCAGTTAGGGTTCTGACCGATGACTGGCATTTGGCAGAAATTGCCGATCGAGATGTAGATTTCGATCTGATTTACAAAGAAATTCTCGCTTATTACGAGTTGTGCTTCTCGTTCATGAAAGCAGAAGTTTTTAGCCTAGCCGACAAGTGCAAAGTAGAAACTTATGCTCGCTTGATGTGGCAGATGTGCGACCCCCAGAACAAAAATAAGACTTATTACATGCCCCCCACTAGAGAATTATCTCAACCAAAGGCGATGCTTTTATATAAATATTTACAAAACCAACAGCAAGTTGGCTACGTCCCCGATCCCACTCCCACACCCAAGCGACCGCAACGCACGATCGATACTCGTGAAGAATTGGTTGTCGCACTGCGACAAGCCGCAGAACTGGAAGTCGCGGTCATGTTGCAATATATTTATGCAGCTTATTCCATCCCCAACTACGTTACAGGTCAAGAATATCTCCAGCGGGGTTTATGGACTCCAGCACAGTTAAACTTAGCCTGCGGCGATGGACAAGAGACGGGTAATTATGGGATGCGGGGTGTATTGCTGGAGATTTCCCATGAGGAAATGATCCACTTTCTGCTAGTTAATAACATTCTGATGGCGATGGGCGAACCTTTCTACCCAGCCAGCCCCAACTTTGGCGAGATCGATCGGTATTGTCCGATCGATGTGGACTTGGCACTCGAACCTTTAAACGCTAATAGTATTCACCGATTTATGCGGCTGGAAATGCCCGACTTTTTAGCGGAGGAATTAGCCGAAGATAGCGACGTTGAAGATCCGATCGCCGATCGATTACATAGTTATGGTTCGTTGAGCGAACTGTACACCCAAATTCGCCAAGCCATTGAAAAAATTCCCGATTTATTTCTCACTAAAAAAGGCCCAGCCGGAGGCGAGCATCACTTATTTTTAAGGGATGATTTTAACAAGCATCACCCACACTATCAGTTGCAAGTAGAAGATGTGAATAGTGCCCTGTTTGCGATCGACTTGATTACCGAACAAGGGGAAGGGTGCGATCCAAACTCGCCTAAATTCGATCGCTCCCACTATCAGCAATTTCGACAGATGGCAGCAGCACTAGCCCAACAACAATTTGCTAGCGATAACAACAGCGATCCCGTGCTCTGGAATCCAGCCTATCCCGCTTTACGCAACCCGACGCTGCATTCCCGAGACTGTAGCACGAGCGTGGTGACTGCGGCTGAAACTGCGATCGTGATGGAAATCTGCGACGAGTCCTACTTCATCATGATGCAGCTAATGGTGCAGCACTTTGGATTGATGCCTAATGGTAGCCTGCGGCGATCGAAACTAATGAATGCCGCCATCGATATTATGGCAGGGATGGTACGTCCGCTCGGAGAATTACTGATGACGATGCCTTCTGGGAAGCGGGGTAGAACGGCAGGGCCATCTTTTAATATGACAACGCCACCTGTCTATATTCCCACACCAAAGATCGCTTATCAGACGATCGCGCAGCGGTTTGAAAAATTGAGCGTGCGCGCTCAAAAATGTCCGGCGATTAGCAGCACAGTTACCGAACTGTTTGATTTTTACGTCACTTTTTTCGCTGAGATGGCGATCGATTAGTTATTAGTTATTGGGTTATTAAAGACTTACTTTTATTCACTTCGGAGTTACCAGCAGATATGAATCATCAGACGATCGAAACAGAAGTATTAATTGTTGGTGGCGGCCCAGTTGGTTTGGCAATGGCTTTAGAACTGAAATACCAAGGCATCGATTGCGTGCTGGTAGAACAGTCTGATGGTGTCATCGATCACCCCAAAGTTGGGACTGTCGGGCCTCGCTCAATGGAAATTTTCCGCCGTTGGGGTTTAGCTCAATCAGT
>JAJAZF010000029.1 GCA_026785875.1 Chamaesiphon sp.
AACTGGAAATTGCGCTGATGTTCTCCATACTCAGTATCACGTCTGCGCTCGACGATCGGTATATATGCAGGTAAGAAGCTATAAGCACAGTCTTGAGAGATCGCGAATAATTCCTCCCAGGTGCGGGGTGTGGGAATGCCTACCGAGTCACTATATTCAGCGGCTGGCCCCTTGGGGTCGGGACCGCGATACAATGCTCCCTGTCCATCTTGATAGTCAAAGAAGATCCCACCGACACCACGAGTTTCATTGCGATGCTTGAGATAAAAATATTCGTCGCACCATAATTTAAACGTGGGATATAGTTCGGGACTGTGTTTGTCACAGGCTGATTTAAGCGTGTTGTGGAGATGACTGGCATCTTCAGCGAAAGGATAATATGGAGTCAGATCCAAACCACCACCAAACCACCACACTGGGCCAGCTTCAAAATAACGATAGTTGAGATGGACCGTCGGAATATAAGGATTGCGCGGATGCAACACCATCGAGGTACCCGTGGCAAACCACTTATGTCCAGCAGCATCGGGACGCTGACTCAAAATCGAGGGCGGCAAATGTTCGCCCCAAACTTCTGAAAAATTGACCCCACCTTGCTCGAAGACATTACCTTCTTTCATCACCCGCGATCTACCGCCACCACCTTCGGGACGTTCCCAGCTTTCTTCCTGAAACTTACCACCGCCATCAACAGCTTCTAAGCCTTGACAGACAGTATCTTGAAATTCCCGCATGAACTGAATAATCTGACTCTTGGCATCAGCAGGGGGCAGGAAAGCATCATTTGTCTTACTGTCGGTGGAGAAAGCTGTCATATCCGCAAGGTGAATGAGGTTAAATTAAAAATATTTGTCAAAGCAGCCGTTGGCGACTATCTAGCAAAGTAGCATATCCAGGCGATCGACAGTCGATCGTTGTTACGGGAAATATACAAATGAGGACTAGGGAATAATATCGAACCTACGGCAGGCTTCGAGATCGCCATCCCTTCACTACTCGATCGAGTGTATGATAAAGCGCGTGGTAGTTGGAGTAAGATTTGAGCAATAACTATAGATGGTTTATTGTAAGATAGGAAAAATACCTCCTGTGAAAAATGTTTACAGCAGTTGAAGAGATTGAATCGGCAATTCTCAAACTCTCGCCACAAGAGTTAGGCAAACTTGCCGAATGGGTTTTGGATTTAGATGAACAGAATTAGGATAAACAAATCGATCGAGATGTTGCCGCAGGGAAACTAGATTTCCTTGCCAAAGAAGCATTGGCAGAACTGGAAAGCGGTGAGAGCCGGATGCTCTGATGCACTACACAACGAAGAGAATTCACTTAAATATTCCCTAACCTCATTTTGCCAAGTAGACTCTTCCCAGTTAAGATGCCGATGATGTGATTTAAGCTATAGACTAAATCCATAATCGAAAATATATAAATACTGATGTTAGATCGAAGTGCTGTATTAGAAGTCCTCAAACCAGTTCAAGATCCAGAGCTGCAAAAGAGTCTGGTCGAACTGAATATGATTCGGAATATTCAGGTGGATGGTGGGGTAGTGAAATTTACGGTGGTATTGACCACGCCCGCTTGTCCGTTGCGCGAATTTATTGTCGATGAGTGCAAGCAGGCGGTCAAAACGCTCCCAGGCGTGACGGATGTGCAAGTCGAAGTAACTGCCGAAATCCCTCAACAAAAGGGCTTACCAGACCGTGTAGGTATCGATCGCATCAAAAATATCATCGCTATCTCCAGCGGTAAAGGTGGGGTTGGTAAAAGTACTGTAGCGGCAAATGTGGCTGTCGCCCTCGCCCAATTGGGTGCGAAAGTCGGGCTGTTAGATGCAGATATATATGGCCCCAATGCACCATTAATGTTTGGATTGAGCGATATTCGGTTGGTACCGACAGCAGATGGTAGCCTCGAACCTGCTTTTAATCATGGGGTCAAAGTTGTATCGATGGCATTTTTGATCGATCGCGATCAGCCCGTAATCTGGCGCGGGCCGATGCTAAATGGGATTATCCGCCAATTTCTGTATCAAGTTAATTGGGGTGAGCTGGATTATCTCATCGTCGATCTACCGCCTGGAACTGGTGACGCGCAACTTACCCTCGCTCAAGCTGTCCCGATGGCTGGAGCTGTAATCGTCACCACACCACAAACTGTCGCCCTCGCTGACGCGCGGAAAGGATTGCGAATGTTTGAGAAATTTACCACAGTACTGGGCGTAGTTGAAAATATGAGCTATTTTATTCCCCCAGACTTACCCGATCGGCAGTATGATATTTTCGGTTCCGATGGTGGCGAAAAATTTGCCGCCGAAGTCGGAGTACCCTTACTCGGTCGTATTCCACTAGAAATTCCCGTTCGCACCAGCGGCGATAATGGCATCCCGATCGTACTTGCCGAGCCAGAATCCGCTTCAGCAAAAGCTCTAGTTAGTATTGCTAAATCGATCGCTGGCAAAGTCTCGATCGCCGCTTTGGGCTAGGCTTTAGGCTTTAGGCTTTAGGCTTGAGAGGAAAGGGTAAAGGAACTACAACTAACTAGTCCCCTGTCCTCTGCACTACCCCTACCAGCCAACTCTCTGTCTTGATGCGCTGTCTTGTCGTTTTTTTATTCGGGGGTTCCCCCCGAATAAAAACGCCGCTGTCTTGAAAAGGTGCTTCACTTGCGGAGTTGGTGCGGTCGGGTTCCCCGACCATGCAACCAACCCAAGCGGGGGAAACCCCAAGAACATTGGGCGGGTTCCCCGCCCATCAGCACTTTTCGCAAACCGTCGGGGAACCCGACGAGCGCGCATCGCTGCGCTCTCTTATTACTCCCCGTCCTCTGCGTCTCCCTCTCATGTACAAATCCTCCAATCGTTCGTCTGGGCAAGATCTATTTATTCATTGGCAACAGATGGACTGGCTGCTACTATTTATGGCTCTGGGTTTGACCTTCTTTGGGGGAGTGATGATCCGCAGTACCGAATTGAATCAGCCAGTCACTGATTGGTGGCAACACTGGCTATTTGGCGGCATTGGATTGGCGATCGTGTTAGGAATTGCGCGGATATCTTACAATCATCTGTTGCGCTGGCACTGGGTGACTTATGGTGTGACTAATGGGCTGTTGATTGCCGTGGATTTTTTGGGAAATAGTGCCAAAGGCGCGCAGCGATGGATTAATATTGGGGGTTTAAATGTCCAGCCCTCAGAATTTGCCAAGGTAGGACTGATTATTACTTTGGCAGCAATTTTACACCGTCGTCCCGCAAATACTCTGCCGACATTCGTCAGTGCCTTGGCAATTACCATCCCACCTTGGCTGCTGGTATTTATTCAACCAGATCTGGGGACATCATTAGTATTTGGGGCGATTGCCTTGGGAATGTTGTACTGGGCAAATGCTAATCCAGGCTGGTTAGTGCTGCTAGTATCGCCGCTAGTCGCTGCAATTCTCTACAGCCTGAGTTTACCGCTTTGGGTCGTTTGGGCGGTGTTGATGGGCATAATTGGGTGGTTGACGCTACCTTGGCGGTGGGTGAGTTCGGTACTGGCGATCGGTATTAATGTTGCCGCAGGATTACTCGGACAGGTATTCTGGCATATTCTCAAAGACTATCAAAAAGCCCGTATACTCGTCTTCCTCGATCCCGAAAAATATCCCCTCGGAGCTGGTTATCACCTGATCCAATCGCGAATTGCGATCGGTGCGGGGGAGTTCTGGGGACAGGGACTCAATCAGGGTACTCAAACGCAACTAAACTTTATCCCCGAACAACATACCGATTTTATCTTTTCCTCGATTGGCGAAGAGTTGGGATTTGTCGGCTCAATCTGTTTGCTACTGACTTACTTCCTCGTCTGTTGGCGGTTGATGAGAGTTGCCCGCCAAGCTCCCAATAACTTTGGTTCGCTACTAGCGATTGGCATCCTCTCGATGATTGGTTTTCAGGTAATTGTCAATATCAGTATGACGATCGGGATTGCCCCTGTAACTGGAATTCCCTTACCTTGGCTCAGTTATGGTCGATCGGCATTAATTACTAATTTTATCGCGATTGGCTTGGTAGAGTCAGTGGCTAATTATCGCCGCAGATTTAGTTTGTGAGGAGTTGGCAGGAACTGGGGGCGAACAATCTCCCTAAATCTTGGCGATCGCCGCACCTGAATATGCTAAGATATTCTGCCTATAGTAATGCACAATGAGTTTAGACCCTCGTTGGCGTAGTATCTGTCAAAGAGAATCGCAATGCAAAAGTAGGCGATCGCAGTAAAGTATCAGGTTAAGGAGAGATCGATCGTGGCGCAGATGTATTATGATGCCGATGCTAATTTAGACTTATTAAACGGCAAAACTGTAGCAATTATCGGTTACGGTTCCCAAGGTCACGCTCACGCCCTCAACCTCAAAGATAGCGGCGTAAATGTAATTATTGGTTTGTATGAAGGTAGTAAATCCACCGCCAAAGCAGAAGCCGCAGGCTTGACAGTCAAGACAGTCGCCGACGCAGCAGCAGCAGCCGACTTGATTATGATTTTACTACCCGATGAAGTTCAACGGGGTATCTATGAGAACGAAATTAAACCCAATCTGAGTGCGGGTAATACCCTCGCCTTCGCGCACGGATTCAACATTCACTTTGGGCAAGTCGTCCCCCCCGCCGATGTCGATGTGATCATGGTCGCACCCAAAGGCCCCGGACATCAAGTCCGCCGCGAGTATGAAAAAGGACAAGGCGTACCCGCATTATTTGCCGTATACCAAGATGCCTCCGGTCAGGCACGCGATCGGGCGATGGCGTATGCTAAGGGTGTTGGCGGTACCCGTGCAGGTATCCTCGAAACCACTTTTCGGGAAGAAACCGAAACCGATTTATTTGGCGAACAAGCAGTTCTCTGTGGCGGTTTGAGTGCCCTAATTAAAGCCGGATTTGAAACCCTCGTCGAAGCAGGTTATCAGCCCGAACTCGCCTATTTTGAGTGTCTCCACGAAGTCAAGCTGATCGTCGATCTCGTCGTCGAAGGTGGTTTGGCAACTATGCGCGACAGTATCTCAAATACTGCTGAGTATGGCGACTATACTCGCGGTCCCCGCATCGTCACCGCCGAGACTAAAGCTGAGATGAAAAAAGTCCTCACGGAAATTCAAACCGGACAATTTGCCCGCGAATTCATCCTCGAAAAACAATCTGGGAACCCTGGGTTTACGGCGATTCGCCGTCGGGAAGCGGAGCACCAAATCGAATCAGTCGGGAAAGATTTACGGGCGATGTTTAGCTGGTTAAAGAAAAACTAATCGGACTTAGTTAGTTTGGATAGGCTATCGTGCCGTTGCTGGTGTTGGGGCACGAAGCCTAACCGACTCTCGATCGATCTCAATAGTTGGACTAGAGATCGCCACATTGTCTAGACTCACAAAGCTAGATGGAGAGTGGGCACTATCCACCACAAAGGTTTCAGGATATTTTAATGTTATAAATATTTATACATCTCTACTTGGTTTAGTTTGACAGAACAGTAAAATAGATTGTAATAAGTATAAGTACCTCAACTGTCTACTAATTTAACTAAATTACGATGCCAAGAACCCAGAAGAACGACAACTTCATCGATAAAAGCTTTACCGTGATGGCTGATATCCTGCTCAAGATCATGCCCACCAATAAGCGCGCCAAAGAAGCCTTCGTCTACTATCGCGATGGGATGTCCGCCCAAGCCGATGGCGAATATGCTGAGGCTCTAGATAACTATGAAGAAGCCTTACGACTGGAAGAAAATGACTACGATCGCAGTTTTATCTTGTACAACATGGGCTTGATCCATGCGAGTAATGGCGAACACGATCGAGCATTAAGCTTTTATGCCCAATCTGTAGAGCTAAATTCCCGCCTCTGCCAAGCCTTGAATAACATCGCTGTGATCTACCACTATCAAGGTGAGAAAGCCGCAGATGAAGGCGATATGACTGCCAGTGAAGCTCTGCTGGGTAAAGCCGCTGAGTACTGGATTCAAGCAATCAAAATTGCCCCCAATAACTATATTGAAGCCCAAAACTGGCTCAAAACCACCGGACGCTCTCAACTCGATATCTATTTCTAGGCTTTAGGCTTTTTTCTATGTTTTAGGCTTTAGGCTCAAGTGAATGGTGAATAGAATTTAGCAAGTCCCCAAGTCCCCAAGTTCCCAAGTCCCTTCATCCCTCTCCAATGCTTAACCGCGAACAAGTACACAAAGTAGCTCTTCTGGCTCGATTGGAATTGACTCCCGCCGAAGAAGAACAATATGCCGGACAGATGAGTAGTATTATTGACTACTTTGAACAATTGAGCGAACTCGATACTACAGGGATCGAACCAACAACTAGAGCGATCGATATGAGTAATATCACTCGCCGTGACTCGCTGTCATCATATCAAAATTTAGCTGGCATCTACGCAGCGGCACCAGATCGCGAAACAGATTTTTTCAAAGTACCAAAAATCATGACTTAGACATATTTCTAAGTTATTTGCGTTACGATTAATTACTGTTAAACATTAGTAGAGAAAAAATTGTGTCCCACTCGATCGTTACCGATATTTGTGAAGGTATTGCTGACTGTGTAGCTGCTTGTCCCGTCGCTTGTATCCATGATGGCCCAGGAAAAAACACATTAGGTACCGATTGGTATTGGATTGATTTTTCTACCTGTATTGATTGTGGAATTTGTATTCAAGTTTGTCCGATAGAAGGTGCAATTTTACCTGAAGAACGACCAGATTTACAAAAAACACCCAGCTAGTTGTAGTTGTAGGGTGGGCATTACCCATAGCCCACACTGCAATAAAATCCTCACAAAATCCAAATTTAGTTACTTACTTTAGCTCGAAATATTAGCGTGTCATCTTGTCGATATCCCACGTATCTAACGGTAACTAGTTCATCAGGGCTGGCGGTGCCTTCGATTAATTGGTGCCAGCGCGGCTCGTAGTTTACTTTAGATCCAACCTCACCAATTACTGTTACGCCCCATTGGTTAATTAATCGATCGATCGATTGAACTAGGGGAAATAGTTTAGTAGCTGGGAAACTTGGATTATTCATGGCTGTATACTTAGCCGTCGGAAAGTAAGTGAGGAAAGATTCTAATGTCTGTAAACTCTGGTACTGAAATTCAGCCTGAAGGGTTTGACGTTGCTGTTGTAATTGTTGCTGGAGATGTTGATATTCCTGTTGTAGTATTTTTAGTTCTTGACGAGCGGATTTAGCGATCGCTAGATCGCTAAATGTTTCGATTAGCTCATCAATAGTGATGTTGAAAACGCTACTAATCTTGATTAATGTGTGCCAGCGAATGAATTCGATTTTACCCGATCGTAATTTCCGAATAGTATGAGCTGAAGTTCCAGTCGATCGATACAATTGTCTCAAGCTGTTAATGCCTACTTTCTGCATTAATTCTTGTAATTTTAATGTCCGATCTAGTTCTCGATCGTTACCCATGTTAAACAGTTGACAGTTATCAGCATTAAATCATCACTAAATATGAGTAGATGAGTAGGGGTAATTCATGAAGCGGCGTCTGCTAAGGCAGAGGCTTTGCCAACGCGCACGCCCTAGTTCCCCGACGGTTTGCGAAAAGTGCGTTCTTGGGGTTTCCCCAAGTGAAGCACCTTTTCAAGACAGCGGCGTTTTTATTAGGGGGTTGCCCCCGAATAAAAAAACCACAAGACAGTGAGACAAGACATTGCTCCTACTCATTTACAATTATTGGTCTAACAAACTCCGCAGCATCCAGGCAGTTTTTTCATGTAATTGCAAGCGTTGGGTAAGTAGATCGGCAGTTGGTTCATCGCTAGCTTTTTCGGCACTAGCATAGATCGATCGAGCCGTCCGACACACAGCTTCTTGTCCTTCAACCAGGAGTTTGATCATCTCCGTAGCTTTGGGTACGCTAGTTGCTTCGGAAATCGAACTCAATCTAGCAAACTCGCTGTAGCTTCCAGGTGCTGGAAAGCCCAGTGCTCGAATTCGCTCGGCAATTAGATCCACCGCCAGAGCTAATTCGGTATACTGAGTTTCAAACATCAGATGAAGAGTTTGAAACATTGGGCCTGTAACATTCCAGTGGAAGTAGTGAGTTTTTAAATACAAAGTATAAGTATCTGCCAACAGTCGAGATAATCCATCTGCGATCTCCTTGCGGGTATCTGCGTCGATTCCAATATCTACTTGCATCATGGTTGTGAGTAATCCTGAAAATATTTACCAGTCCTTATTCATATTTTACTTACTCTTGTCGGTAAACCCACCACCACACCAGAGACTTTACCAGAAAACGAGCGAAAGCCCCCGGCTGTGCCTACGGCAGGCTACGCCAACAGACGTGGGGATGTACGCGGTTGCGGCTAAAGCCAAGCGAAGCTCTAGGGGGTGGTTGGGTTGGCAACCCAACCAGCTTCCCCCCGAAAGCTCGCGCCGCCGTGGAGCGATTGCACGGCTTTAGCCATCTGGACGGGTCTCCCGACCAGAAGCCGTATGCGCTGAGATTTTTTCATTTATCTTGCCCTTCGGTTATTTGTGCGCTATGACAGCCAGCGTAAGACTAAAAGATTCAATGCTAGTTTTTGAATTCAAAACCTACGGCAAGCCAAAGCAGTTCGCAGCTATTGACGATGCAATTCGTACTGTCCAATTTGTTCGGAACAAGTGTATTCGCTATTGGATGGATAACCCGAAAATCGGCAAGTATGACTTGAGTAAGCAAAGCGCGATACTAGCCAAGGAATTCCCGTTTGCAGATGAACTCAATTCAACCGCCCGTCAAGCTGCAACCGAACGCGCTTGGGCGGCGATCTCTCGATTTTATGACAATTGTAAGAGTAAAATTGCTGGTAAGAAGGGGTTCCCCCAGTTCCAGAAAGATAACCGATCGGTTGAATATAAGGTGTCGGGTTGGAAACTAGCTGAGGATCGAAAGTCGATTGTCTTCACCGATAAAAAGGGGATAGGCAAGCTGAAGATGAAAGGTACTAGAGATCTAAACTTCTATCAACCAGACCAAATTAAACGGGTTAGATTGGTAAAAAGAGCGGATGGCTACTACGCTCAGTTTTGCATCTCAGTCGAACGAAATGAAGTAATCGAACCAACTCATCGAACTATCGGTCTAGATGTTGGACTCGAAAGCTTCTATACCGATTCACTAGGCATCAAAGTTGAAAATCCTCGGTTCTATCGAACTGGGGAGCGGAAGATGAAACGGTCGCAAAGACTAGTTTCTCGCAAGGTCAAAGGCTCTAGCAATAGACGTAAGGCTAGAGTTAAATTAGGACGAGTTCACCTCAAAATAAGCAGACAGCGTAAAGATTTTGCAATCAAATTGGCAAGATGCGTAATGACATCTAACGATGTCGTGGTCTACGAAGATTTGAGGATTAAGAACATGGTTAAAAATCATTGTCTAGCTAAGTCCATTAGTGACGCTGGCTGGTATTTATTTCGAGTTTGGCTAGAGTATTTTGGAAGGGTATTTAAAAGGGTAACTATTGCGGTTAACCCTGCCTACACGTCCCAAGAATGCTCTAGCTGTGGCGTAATGGTGAAGAAGTCATTGTCTACTCGCACCCATGTTTGTCAGTGTGGCTGTAGATTGGATCGCGACCACAACGCTGGTATAAACATCCTTAACTCAGGATTGGGTACGGTAGGGCATACCGGAACCTCAGTGCTAGACACTGGCAACGCTTCTGGAGATCCGACCTCTATTCTTGTTGGTGCAAACCTGCTTGAGTAAGTTAGATCGTCGATAGAAGAATCCCCACACCCACGCAATATGTCGCGCAAGCGGCATGAGCAAAACGATGGGGAGTGTCAAAAATCGCCTTGAGTTAATTTCAAAGAGTCTGTGACAATAAATTAGGATTTACTCCCTCCGATCTCTAGTCCCGAGCTTCGATCCTCTATCCCCTAATTCAATGTCCCAAATTACTGGTACCACAAAACTGCTAGGTGTCATCGGCAATCCGATTGCTCATTCACTTTCTCCAGTCATGCACAACGCCGCGATCGAGTCTTTAGGTTTAGACTATCGATACGTGCCATTTTCAGTCACACCAGCTCATCTAGCAACTGCACTAGACGGTTTTGCCGCCATCGGCGTAGTCGGATGTAGCGTGACAATCCCGCACAAACAAACGATCGTACCGCTGCTCACCGAGATTACCCCCCTAGCCAAGGCTGTAGGGGCGGTAAATACCATCTGGAATACCCCCACAGGCTGGCAAGGGACAAATACAGATGTTGCCGGATTTGTCAGCCCTCTAGTGGCAATGAAGCGGGACTGGGCACAAACAACTGTCGCGGTTTTGGGTAATGGTGGTGCTGCTCGTGCGGTGGTGGCGGGGTGTCATCAGCTCGGCTGTGGTAACATCCATGTATTCGGTAGAGATGTTGCGAAATTGGCTGAGTTTAAGTCTAGTTGGCAGGATATTCGGCTGACAGTAGATGGTGATGATTCACCTAGATCTGTGACTATTCAAACTCATTTGTGGGATGAGTTAGCAACTTTTATTAGTCAAGCTAATTTATTACTCGTCAATAGTACCCCGATTGGGATGTATCCAGATGTTGAGAATAGTCCAATTAGTGCCCAAATGATGCCGGAAATTGGAGCGGGTTCGATCGCTTACGATCTGATTTATACGCCGCGCCCGACTAAGTTTTTACAATTAGCCACAGCTCGGGGGATGATGGCGATCGATGGCGTAGAAATGCTCGTCCAACAAGGTGCGATCGCTTTTGAGTTGTGGTTGCAACAAGCAGCTCCGATCGACATTATGCGTCAGACTTTACTTCAACATCTTCAACTAGATCCGTAGGATTCCCCCACTATGTTGCAGAAACTCGTCTACAACGATCTGCGCTCTGATTTTAAGTTTAATCCTCATGTAAGTTGCTCCTACTGAGGCGACTTAATTTTCTCTAATTTCCGCATCACAGATTCATAGCCAGCTTGATTATTTTGAGATTGAAACAGTTTTGCAGCCGTTTTTAAATCTTCAGTAGCAGCGGGAGTCGCTTGCAATTGAGCTTGAAGCAACCCACGATTACTGTAAGCTAGAGCATGATTGGGTTGCAAGCGAATCGCTGTATTGTAGTCAGCTAGAGCCTGTGGATAATCTTGAAGTCTAGCTTGGGTTACTCCACGATTGAAGTAGATTTCCGCATTGTTGGGCTGGAGTGCGATCGCTCGATCGTAATCCAGTATTGCTTTCCGGTACTCCTCGCCAGTATAGAAAGCAATCCCGCGATTGAGATATGCTAGGGCATTATCAGGTTTGAGCCGGATTACTTGGCTATAGTCAGCAATTGCTGCTTGGCGATTGCCCATCGTAAAGTGAACAATCCCGCGATTATTATAGGCTTCAATTAGCTGAGGATTAAGTTTGAGCGCGGTAGTATAGTCAGAGATTGCCTTGGCTCGTTCTCCACTCTCAGTAAGCACTACGGCGCGATTAAAGTAAGAAATAGCATCCTTGGGATTGAGACTGGCGAGGCGATTGTAGTCACTCACCGCACCTGCACGATCGCCGAGCGAGTTTTTAGAAACTGCGCGATTGAAATAAGCAGTCGATCGTTTGGGATCTAGCTTGATGGCTCGATCGAAGTCCACGATTGCACCTTGATGATTTCCCGCCAATTCTTTAGCTCTACCTCTACCATTGTAGGCATTAGCATAGTTAGGTCGCAATTCGATCGCCTTATCATAGTCAGCAATTGCACCTTGGCGATCGCCGAGATCGAGTTTAGCCAAACCGCGATTGTAGTAAGCATCCACACTCTGGGGGCGAAGTTGAATCGCCTTGTCATAGCTGGCGATCGCACCTTGTTTATCTCCATTTTGCGCCAAGACGATCCCTTTGCCGATCGCCACTTGAGGATCGTTGGGTTGGATCTCACTCGCCGCTTGCAAGTCTGCAAGCGCAGCTACTTTATCTCCAGTATTCAAGCGTGCAAAACCACGATTGGCATAGGCTTCAAAAGATCTCGGATTGAGAGCGATCGCGCGAGTATAGTCTCCGATTGCTCCCAAATTGTCACCACTGAGTCCTCTGATGATGCCACGATTATTATAAGCATCGACAAAATTAGGCTGCAACTGAATCGCGCGATCGAGATCGGCGATTGCACCCACTCGATCGCGATCTCGGTAACGCCGCATCGCTCGGTTGTAATAATCTCTAGCAGATTGTGGTGTGGCGGTTGGGGATTTGACTTGTCGAGCTAGGTGTCGAGCGTCCGGCTGGCTGTCTCCCACAGGCATCGCGATCGCGATGCCTGGATGCAGTGTCGAGATTGCGGACACTGCGACGATGAACGGGATTTTATCTACCAACCATCGATCGATAGATTTTTGATTATTTTTAATTTTCATGATTAAATTAGGTTGCGAGTAAAGATAGATATTAGCTAACATATTCTAGTGATTAGCTAGCTCGACTCTAAGCTGCTAAATTTATGTGTAGGTATAATAAACAAATATTTGTGCTGACAATCACATTCTAACAAATCTGTTAATTATCCGATCTTGTTATTTGCAACTCATTACTGTAAAAATAAATTATTAAAGTAGCGAAACTTGCAACCTATAAAACTTTCACCGCTTAATATTAATGTAATTTAATTAGTTACAAATATTATTAGCACTGTATGTTTTTATACTCGATTTAAGTTTACAATCGCTAAATGCTAGAGACAATATCGTTAAACAGTTGACAGCGTTTATTGTCTCACAACGATCCATTTGCCAGAGACTTCGGCAGCTAGTCCATGACTGAAGGTAGAAGTACGAGTGCGGTTAGGGGCATTAATCAGCACAATCGTATCTTCGATCTGACTAAATGTTGGCATCTTACCCAATGCTTGGGTGAGGAATTGGCGGATGACTCGTCGCTGAAGCGAGAGCGAAATAGATTTGAGGATAACTCGATCGAGTTTGACACCCTGTTCGTCCAATGCTTGCTGATACCAGTCTCGTGCTAGTGACTCTAAATACTCAACATCGGCGCGTAATAATTCGGCTGTGCGGGCTAAATGGCTTTCGACTTGGGGATTGAAATCCGCTGCTAGTTGGGGAATAATCTCCAGGCGCAATCGATTGCGAGCGTATTTTAGATTCTGATTATAAGCATCTTCCCAAACAGGTAACTGATACTGTCGGCAAAATTCACCTGTCTGGGCACGATTAACTTCCAATAATGGACGGACTAAACTAATCTCTGGTGTCAATTGTCGTTGCCAAGACATCGCGCATAGTCCATCGGCACCTGCACCCCGAACTAAATTGTAGAGTAGGGTTTCCGCCCTGTCGGTTTGGGTATGAGCGGTAACTAGATAAGTACTACCAGTAGTTTGAGCGATTCTAATTAAGGATTGATATCGCCACTCCCTAGCGGCAGCTTCGGTTTCGGGTAAATTGGCGGTAGTTTCACAATGAAATGGTAACATCCATCGGGCGGTAACTTGTGCAACTCGATCGGCAATCCCAATATCTTGCGTCCAACCATGATCGCAATGAGCCACAGCTAACTGCCACCGCCAGCGTGACTGTAGATCGCGGAGCAATTGTCCCAGACACAATGAATCTTGCCCTCCAGACACTGCTACCAAGATATTTGCGCCAAGCGGTAGCAACTGACGATCGATCAGGCACTGGTGAAGTTGACTATGTAAAGGTGTCCAAGGCATCAGTCAAATAGCTAATTGCTACACTGTAGACTTCGTAGTAAGTTTAACAGGTTGAGCTATTATACCAATGCCTCTGGCGATCGTCTGCATCTATAACAGTAATAACCAAGACAATATAAATATTTGCCCGAGCGGGATCGTCCGAAACCTAGCTTTCCAGAAGTGCCCACGCGATGGCTAACTGTCAACTAATTACCCAGTTTGAATAAATAATGCAACGCGGCACCCTCGCTATATTTCAGATCGTTAGAGTCATCCTAGCCAGAAATTTGGAGATCGATCCCGATGCGATCGATCTAGACTTTAAATTTCATAACTTTATCAATCGACTTGCAGAGCGTCGTCAGCGACTCTCCGGCTCTAAGCATTTACTCTCCTATCTAGAAGCTGCAAATATTTACTTCGATCTATCTGAGGCTTTTGAGCTGAATTTTCTCGCTGATTTTACTGACTCTACCTGTATTACAGTTGCTGACTTGATTCTACTAATTCGATCGAGATTAAATCCTTTAGTCTAAGTCACGCTCTGCCGCTCCTGTGCCGATCGCTAATTTAATTCCATGAATAGTGTTCGGGAATCAAATCGCCAGGTGCGAATAAATGCGGACTCATCGGTGCTGAGGCTGTATCGTACCAGGATTCGAGTAAATCTTGAGTTTCCTGCATTTCACCGAGCGATAGATCGCGGGGGATAATAATGCCGATACTGCGATCGGGAATAGCTACATAATAACCGTCAGGAAAATATTTATCTAAATAGGGTGAGAGCAAGATTCTCGACGAACCAAATCCATCTGTGTGCCTCATAATCGCCCAGACAACGCTACCATCTTTGCGGAGCTTCTGATGTGTCCATAACTCTTGAGAGGCTACCTTGAGGTTGATTACAGCACGTTGTTGCCAGTCGATTCCCTCCGCTTCCCAAATATCTACCATCTCTGATGTGACATTCTCATAAGCAACTCTTCCTTGAGGAGTGCGATCCATGATTACCCAACTTAGTGCATAGTCTCGTAGGGGTAATTCCTCATGGGGAGATTTCCAGAGATTGGACTTGAGACAAGTAGAATGGATAATCAATGGCATCAACCGATCGATCGCATCAATAATAGTTCCTGACATAGTGCAGATTTGG
>JAJAZF010000030.1 GCA_026785875.1 Chamaesiphon sp.
AAAATATTCCATAGTTCTGGATGTTTGGCGATATAATTTATTTGCGATCGCCAAATTTTTCGTCCTAAAAAACTCGTCAACTCATCTGGATAATTAATCTCTGCTGGTGATTCAATCCCTAATTGAAATAATGCTGCGTTGACATCTTCAATAAATCCAACAACCACATCTTCTGGTGTTAGATCTAGTAATTGGGTATTATCTAGCCGACTGAAGGGGACGATCTCCCAGCCCATTTTCCGAAAGCCATCATAAGCAACAGCAAAATTAACGCTAGCAAATTCGCCATCTTTATTTTGAACGATATAGGCTTTCATAACTAGAGTGTCTTTGTCGGCACCTGTTGACTGAATTCAATCACCATTTGTCTCGCCCAAATATCGGCGGCTAAAATATCATCTAAACTTGGAGTCAAAGTAAAATCGGCGCGATGTTTGTCGCAGACTTTTTCGATAACTTTGGGGATATCTAGGAAGTGGATTTTTTCGGCTAAAAATAGTGCTACTGCTTGCTCGTTTGCGCCATTTAATACTGCTGGCATCGAGCCGCCAGCCTTTCCAGCGGCGTAGGCTAAATCGATACAAGGATACTTCTGACGATCGGGTGCTCTAAAAGTCAGATCGCCAGCTTTGACAAGATCGAATTTCTGCCAATCAGTGGGGATGCGATCGGGCCATGATAGCGCATATAGTAGCGGTAATCGCATATCCGGCCAACCCAACTGTGCCAAGACTGATGTATCTTGTAGCTCGATCAGTGAGTGAATAATACTCTGAGGATGGACGACAATATCGATATCCTCATAACCCAACCCAAATAAATAATGCGCCTCAATCACCTCTAAACCCTTGTTCATCAGGGTGGCAGAGTCAATGGTAATTTTTTGACCCATCGACCAATTCGGGTGCTTGAGCGCGTCAGCAATGGTCACTGAGGCTAATTTCTCAGCAGGGAGATCGCGGAAGGCACCACCGGAAGCTGTGAGGATAATCCGCCGCAATCCACCAGGGGGAACACCTTGCAAACATTGGAAAATAGCTGAGTGTTCGGAATCGGCGGGGAGTAATTTGACTCCATGTTGCTCGACTAAAGGTAGCACGACTGGCCCACCAGCGATCAGGGTTTCTTTATTCGCTAGGGCGATATCTTTACCTGCTTTAATCGCTGCAATCGTGGGTAAGAGTCCCGCACAGCCGACAATGCCAGTTACTACACTTTGAGCATCGCCATAGCCAGCGACTTCGATCGTGCCTTGTGCCCCAGCGACGATAATTGGATGGTAGTCTAAATTGGAGAGCGCGTCTTTGAACTCAGGTAACTTGGCTTCATTTCCAATCGCCACAATTTCAGGACGAAACTTTCGTACCTGTTGAGCTAGTAGCTCGACATTGCTACCCGCCGCCAGTCCGACAATCCGAAATTTATCGGGGTTGTGTTCGACGATATCTAGGGTTTGAGTCCCGATTGAACCAGTAGAACCAAGTAAAGTAATCGCTTTCACAATTTATGAATATCTCAAATATTTATCTAATCTCTTCATATTAAGGTGTCTGGGGAGCGATCGATTAGGAAACTGGATAGTTTTGGATCTTTTCTGTCAATCTCAACGCTAGGAAGGGACTAGCCGCCTGTAGATGCG
>JAJAZF010000031.1 GCA_026785875.1 Chamaesiphon sp.
CTATCAACTATCAACTATCAACTATCTAAGAGGCTTTGACGATTTGCTTGGGTGAGAGTGTCGAAGTAGCACTCGATCCTCGTGCCATCCCAGGACTTAATAAGGATTGAGCTAATAAACGCCGATAGAGGTCGCTCAGTTGAATTGCTACCCCCGTCCAACTAAAGTTTTGTTGAACTCGTGTAGAGGCTTGTTTGCGAATCTTCCGCGCCCAGATATCATCGGTCAAAATTCGCCCGATCGCGTGGGCAAACTGACTGACATCATGAGGTGGTACCAGTAGTCCTGTTTCCTCAGAAATGACAGTGAATTTCAAACCGCCAACTGCCGAAGCGACTACAGGCGTACCACAAGCCATTGCTTCGATCGCTACCAAACCGAAGGGTTCGTAGTGACTGGGAATCACGCAGACATCAGCAGCGGTGTAATATAGTGCCAATCGATCGTGTCCCACCATGCCGACAAAATCTGTATTAGCAGTTAAGTCTAATTCTGTGACGATCTCCTCAATCCGGCAACGTTCGGTTCCATCCGCCTCATGGGGATCGCTACCACCCACAACTAATAATTTTAAGTGTTGGGGATCTATTTCTTCACCTTGCTCCAATTGCGATCGCAATACACTCGTAGCGCGGATTAGAGTTTCAATTCCTTTGCGTTTATCAAAGCGACCGACGTATAGTACCACTTTCTCTTTAGCACTGATGCCCAACTGCTTCCTGGCTTCAACTTTGGAGATCGGCCGAAAGTTACTCACATCAGTACCGCAGGGAATCACGTCGATCTTGCCGAGGCGGGATACTAAAGTTTCCAGATCTTCCATTTCTTGAGGACTAGTGGCGACGACACAATGAGCCTGTTCGAGAATTTGTTTTTCGACGGCTAATCGAGTTTGAGCGATCGGCGGTATTTCATCAACTGCTTTATACTTGACTGCACCGAGGGAGTGGTAAGTATGGATCAGTTGAATATTTTGGCGGCGTTGGAGTTCCATTCCCACCCAACCAGACATCCAGTAGTTAGTATGAGCTAATGGGTAATTTGTCCCCTCTTTTTGCTGGAACTTCTGCAATGCTGTCACAAATTCGGGCATGTATTGAAACAATTCGTCGCGAGGGATATAAGTCTGTGGCCCAGCAATGAGCCGAATCGTCCGACAATGAGGTGTATGCTGGACGATCGTCGCATCATCAGGGCTACTTTTGCGCGTAAACATATCTACTTGCCAACCGAGTTTCGCCAGAGCTTCACCCACTTGGCGAACATACACATTTTGACCGCCTGCTGCGTCTTTCCCAATTTCTGCGGCTGGATCTCCATGCTCGGAGATTAAAGCAATCGCTTGGCGAGTCGGAACTATCGTCCGAGCCGATGCAAATGGTTGTTGCGGCTGTATCACTGGTGAATTACTACCAATAGTTGTGGGGAACTTTCCTGTTAACATATCTGTACCTCGGTAAAAAATTGATATCGATCGCGTTGACGGAGACTCTGGTTGGCGGAGCCTCTGGGACAAAAGAGCAGCGTCCGCTTTGCGGCATCACCTCAGATGTTCTAACCTTTGGCTCGAGTCAAGATGTAGAGTCTGAAGTAACTACTCCAAAGGGCTACAGCCTGTGTACTGCTCGAATTGCTGGCTATTGCGGTCGCTCGCTACTTGGTAGCTATGTAAGCTCTAATCATGATTATCACTGAGACAATCACGATTAGATTCAGTCGATAGACAGAGAAATCTTGGCAATTGAACAAATCCAGAATTACAATCGGGTGAGATTAAAGTAGCAATTGCCACTGCAATTCAAAACTCGTTGCTAGTCCTCAAGAGATTAATGAAGATTCGCCGTGGCTAGATGTCCATTTCGAGCAAATTTCTCGTTCAGGATTTGTTGATAGACGGCTTCATAACCTGTAGCCATTTGCTCCACTCCAAATCGGTTGGCTACGTATTCACGGCAAGTAAATCTCGAAAGAGCCGGAATTTTGGACACCGCCGCAACACATTCAGCTACTGTATTACAGATATATCCACTCACCCCATCAGCAATAACTTCTGGTACCGAGCCAAGATTCATGGCAATTACCGGAGTACCTGCTGCCATCGATTCAATCATCACCAACCCAAATGGTTCCCGCCAGGTAATCGGAAATAAAGTGGCAATTGCTCGCCCCATCAAGTCGTTTTTCATGAAATGATCGGCTTCACCCAAAAACTGAATCTGGACACCATCGATTTGCGGTTTAATTTCCCGCTCGAAGTATTCTATGTCTACCGGATCGATTTTTCCCGCCATCTTCAGGGGAATACCTGTGGCTTTGGCAATCTCGATCGCATGGTGAGGTCCTTTTTCTGGCGACATTCTCCCTAAAAATGCTAGGTAAGGCGATTGCTCCGTCACTGGGAAAAAATGATGCATACTCACGTCGATACTGTTGTACACAGTTGCTACATGATTTAGCCCCAATCTATCTTCCCGCTGGGCATTAGAAATGCTTACATAAGGTTGTGCTTTGGCATGGGAAAACATTTTTTCATTGTCAGGAGTAAAAATTCCGTGCAATGTGTGAACTGTCGGAGTCTGAGTCAACTTGCTGTACGGTAGCGCACCGCAGCCGATGTGAGAATGAATCAGATCGAATTCTCCCGCCCGCTCATATACCTGAGCTAATTGGAGCATCTCGTAAATCCCATATTCTTTGATGGTGGGATCTAACCGCAGTGCTTGAGGGTGGATTGACTCTAATTTTGCAGAGACGATCGAGTCCCCCGAAGCAAATAGTGTCACCTCATGTCCCCTAGCAACTAGCTCATCTGTTAATAGCCCCACGATCAGTTCTATCCCTCCATATGCTGGTGGTGGAACTCTTTCCCATAATGGTGCAATTTGGGCAATTCTCATGATAATTATCCTGGAATATATGAGGTCACTCGCGATCTAATTTGCGAAATTGATTAAATCTACTTAGATTAAATACTCCTATTTCAGCAACCGAAAGCTACCTATTTAGCATTAATAACTCGCGAAAAATATCTTTAATAGCTTGAGGGCTAAACCTCCAAAGCTTTACCCAGCTTACCTCTGGGTTGTTGTAATTCACAACATTCAACTATATGCTTCTCAACATATTCATTCTAATTCTAAACACTGATTTTTAATTATCTCAGTTATCTTAACAAAATCTTTATAATTTACTGATTCAAAATGTTTGCTTCAAAATTGCACCAGGCATGGCTTAGATTCGACGGATAATGTATCTTGAGTGACAAATATTTTTCAAAGTTGACATGTATTGACAGGAGATTTGGGCGCATATATTTGTTTCGATTTTGTCGAAAAAAGTGATAATTAATACCAAGTTCTTAGCGGTGCCGCCGCCGCTAAGAATTACATCTGACTCCAATTGGAGTTACGCAAGATCGGGGTAAAATTAGAGCACTTTGTCTCCACATCTGTTGTGACTGGTTCGTTTGCTCTCTAATAGCTAACCATGTCCACCAATTAACTTGGAACTACCAAAAGGATGAGATGCGAAAAATAGAACTCCATCTAGCCACAAGCTCGGGTCAAATCGCCCGATCGCAGTCATAGACCGCACGAACGCCAAAAATCTCTGTGGCGTTCTCCCTACATTCTGCACCCTCTGAGCCAATTTCCAAAAAATATTGCTATTCCCCTTGACAACTACCCAGATCCTTATGGTATATTTGTAGATGTTATTGCAATGGGGTGTCGCCAAGTGGTAAGGCATCTGGTTTTGGTCCAGACATTCCGAGGTTCGAATCCTTGCACCCCAGTTAAACTCACAACCAAAATAGCTCAGTCAGAGTATAGTCAACTCCACTCTGGCTGATTGTCATGTTAGTTAAAGGAATAACAACGGTATGAATGCTGCGCGAATTCTCGCCCTCGATTTCGACGGGGTAATCTGCGATGGGATGGCAGAGTATTGGCAGACGGCATGGCGAACTTACACACAAGTGTGGCAACTCGATCGGTTGGAGCCATCGCCAGGCGTTGCTGAAAAATTTCGGGAACTGCGCCCATTGATTGAAGTAGGGTGGGAAATGCCCGTATTGATTCGGGCGTTAAGCTTGGGTATTTCCACAGATCGAATGCAGAGTTCTTGGCAAAAGATTCGCGATCGGATCTTGGCTGATGGTCGGCTCAGTGGGGTAAAAGTCAGCCAACAACTGGATTCAGTCAGGGATAGTTGGATTCAACAAGATCCTGCAAGCTGGCTGCGATTGCATCAGTTTTATCCAGGTGTAATCGATATGCTCAAAGAACTTCCCAGTCGGAAGATTCAGCCAATGATCATTACCACTAAAGAAAGTAGATTTGTTACTCAACTATTGCAAGAGCAAGGCATCGAACTAGCAAGTGAATTTATCTGGGGAAAAGAACTCAAACGTAGTAAGATTGACAGTCTCAAACAAATTCTCGATCGAGGAGTAAAGAAATCGCCGACTGTTTGGTTTGTAGAAGATCGCCTGAGTACTTTAGCAAAAATTGCGACTCAACCAGAACTAGAATCAGTCAAATTGTATCTAGCTGAATGGGGCTACAACACTGTCGCTGAGAGAGAAGCAGCACTACAACAGTCTCGGATTCAAACTCTCACACTTGCAGATCTCCCAACACTCGGCGGTACACAGAAAAAAGCCACAGCCAGCAAAATCGAAGCCATTTAAATTATTCAATAGTTAAGTTTTTAGAAAGATCGAGTATTAACCATCAGGTTGGTACTCGATCTTTTTTATTTCGATCGAGTTGCGCGCTCTAAAAACATTTTAGTAATTTTAGGTGCTACAGATCGCCGAGCACCACAAGGTTTTGCACCGATTGCGATCGGGTTGATGTTGGCTTTGATTCACTTGATTACTATTCCAGTCACCAATACATCTGTAAATCCAGCTAGGAGTACAGAACCCGCTTTAGTTGTGGGACTATTTGGGAATACTGAGTTATTCAGCCAAATCTGGTTATTCTGGATCGCGCCGATTTTAGGTGCGATCGCGGCTGGATTTTTCTACAGGGCGGTATTTGAGTCATCAGATTCAAATATCGCCAATCCAAATTGACCGATTAGTGAGAATCTTTATCCTCTTCCTTTTAGGTAGACGAGGTAGGCGATACGGGAGGTTTCCTCCCGTATTTCAGCCATGCCTGTGTCGCTGTCAACTGTCAACTGTCAACTGAATGAAGAGCTTTAGATTCTATGCTGTTAGAAATTCTAAGACTAATCGATCGAACTTTTCTGGATACTCCAGATAGGGATGATGTCCGCAGTTTGGAAAGATATGTAACTGGCTATTGGGTATACCTGCGGCGGCGACATAAGCATGTTTGACAGGGATGATCCGATCGCAGTCTCCCCAAATAATTAACGTTTTTTGAGTTATTTTAGCTAGACTATCAAGAATCGGTTGATAGACTTGTGCCCGAACCCCAGCCAGATTAAAATTACTTTGTCCGAGCCTGAGAATCACTCGATTTCGCCCAGGAAGAGCAAAGATCGGGTAGCGAAATTCGATCCATTCTGGCGGTAATTGCTTGCTATTATAGAAATTAGATTTTAACATTGCTGGAATCATCCATCGCCCTGGACGTAGCAAATTGACGATCGCAGGTAACGTAATTAGGCGAATTCCTAGACTAATATCTTTACCCAATCCCATACTATCAACTAATACTAATTTATCTACTCGATCGGGATACGATCGAGTAAATTCTAAAGCAACTCCACCACCCATCGAGTTGCCGATCAAAGTAGCAGTGTCGATATTTAGTGCAGCCATAAAGCCATGTAGAAATTTTGCTTGTTCGCCCAGAGAATAAGAGCCATCTGGAAAATCTGACTTCCCAGAACCTACCATATCAAAGGCATAAACCTGATGGTGTTGGGCGAGAGTTGCGATATTATATAGCCAAAACTCGATCGAGCCATTGCCGCCATGTAGCAAGATAATTGTACTTCCGCATCCCATCTGCCAATAACGAGTATCGATCCCATTGACTGATATGTACAAATCTTGTGGCGGTGTCACTGATGGGTTTAGCATGGCTTGGTCGCTGACAAAGCCAGTTTAGGCTTCATTTGGGCTTGATTTTTGGTTGAGTCCGATTAGATGACATCAGCTAAATCTCTGATTAGTACAAGTCTGGATGTTAGATAAACATCTAGTTTCTGCGCTTCTTCAGAATCAAGGACGACTCGATCTCTGACTTTTTGAGTGATGACTTGGGATAGGTCTCGATCGGGAAGGGAAACTAGTGTTTGGTAGTTAATCTCCGACACTGCCTTCCAGAGTAGACGTAATACAGAGGGATTAATGGTAATATTTTGGATGGCGATCGTCTCTGCAAAAATTTAATCTTTTCTTGATATTACCCACTTTTTACCGAAATAACCAACTGCCAGAGAGAAATCATTACAGAACTAGATCGTTTACCAGACAAAGCTTAGAGCGTGAGTA
>JAJAZF010000032.1 GCA_026785875.1 Chamaesiphon sp.
AGTAATGTACGTGCGCGTGTGCCGTGTTGCTATCCCTAAATCGCTCAGTCCGATGTGATGCTGCTCGATGGTTTGTTGAGGCATATGGTTGAATCCAAAGTCTTAATCTAGACAATCATAATGTATGAGTATTGCCTGTGTCAAGTATTGAATGCGTGAATAAAAATTGAGTACTACTTGCCAAGTGTGGAGTGCCGACCAAATCGCTGGTAGTTACCGTTCCCAATGCGCCGAGCGGCCCAAACACCGCCGCCAATTCTCGTACCGATCGCGCTCAAAGAATTAGCAAATGTGGGTATAATGACTAGGTAAGCACCGCCAACGCTCTCAATGTTATGGCTAGACCCTCACTCACTTCGACCCCAGCAGGTTTGACAGCAGCCAAGCAAGCCTTGGCTCAGAAAGGATTGACTCAAGTTAAACTGGGGCAAGAACTAAAATGCAGCCGTCAGCCGATCTCCAATTTTTTTAGTGGTAAAGCGATCGAGCAACGGCTGTATCTAGCGATCTGCGATCGGCTGGATTTAGATTGGCAAGAAATTGCGGGTCTGGGGAGTAGTGCCGTGGCTCCAACGAGCATCGATCGGCAGATCGCCCCAACCCAATCGCCGGATATTCAGACATTAGTCAAGCATTGTCGCGATCGAGTTCATGCTGAAATCGCACGACGATGTGGCCCGATCCGGATCTTGGGGTTGAACCATCCGATCGATCTCGAAGATATTTATACTCACGTCAAAGTCCTCGAAAAAATTTCTGCCTACAGATGGCAGACGGTCGATGACTTGATGGCAGAGACAAAAATCGATGAAGAGCGATGGAGTCTGGGTAAGGTCAACCTGACGCGAATTGCTGGCATCGACGCTCTCGATACGTACCAACGGCTGATTTTATTAGGTAAACCAGGTGCGGGTAAAAGTACCTTTCTGCATCATCTAGCTGTCGAATGCGATCGAGGTAAAATAGCCGCAGATCGCGTACCAATTTTACTGACTTTAAAAGATTGGGTGCAGACAGATGTAGACTTATCGCTCCTTGACTATATCGATCGCAGTTACAAATCCGACATCTCGATCGCTGAATGGACGCAAATATTGCAAGCGGGAAAAGGGTTAGTTTTATTAGATGGTTTAGATGAGATCCCTAAAGCACAGTCAGCCAAAATTCTCGATCGACTGCGGACGTTTGTAAGAGAATTTGGGGATAATCAAATCGTGATTTCCTGCCGGATTGCCGCGTGGGAGGATACCTATGGCTTCGAGCGATTTGCTGAGGTAGAACTAGCAGATTTTGATGACGAACAAATTGCCAAATTCACGGATAAATGGTTTGCATCCAAACCTAACGGAGCGGAATTAGCGATAAGTTTTCGGCATGAGTTAGCCGATAATCCAGAACTTAAAGAATTGGTTGTGACACCGATTTTACTTTCCTTAGTCTGTTTGGCATTTGAGGATTTGGGCACTTGTCCTCAGACTAGAGCGAAACTATATCAAGTTGGCATCGAGATTTTACTGACAAAATGGGACGATCGCAGGGGCATCGATCGCGCTCCAGTTTATGAATGGTTGTCTACAGAATTAAAAGTAAAATTACTATCGCAAATTGCTTTCCAAACATTTCAAGACCGCCAGTATTTCTTTGCTGCTACTGTCGTCGAACGCTACATTTTAGAGTTCTTAGCCGCAGAAATACCTGCACTGGAATATGTCGAAATCGACGCGCGATCGATCTTGAGATCGATCGTCGTCCAGCATGGTTTATTAGTCGAACGAGCGCGAGATATTTACTCCTTTTCCCATCTGACTTTCCACGAATATTTTGTCGCTCGCTATCTGATTCCGACACCCACTCAAGCCCCACCCCCATCGTCGATCGAGATTTTACTCGATCGATTGGATGATGGCTCGACGTGGCGAGAGATCTGGTTATTGGCAGTAGAATTAATCAGTCAAGGCGATCTTTTGCTCGCTCCACTTCAGGATAATATTCGGGACTTAGTAATTAGCAATCCAGCTCTGGGCAAATATCTCCGCGACGAAATTCCTAATCTCGTGCCAGAACTAGACAAGATCCAGCCTAAACTCTCGCCCCAAGCCTGTCTCGCGCTCCGTTTTGATATCGACTTCGATCTCGATCACAATCGAACGATCGCCTTTGCGCTCGATCCGCGCAGTAGTATTTTTGTTGTCGCTAGTTTCTATCGGCGGATGTTAGTGAAGATGGAGCTAACCGCCGCGATCGAAAAAGCCGAATCAGATCTTCAAGGAGCAACGGTTAAAACTGCAAATGAAGCAATGGGCATTGCGATCGAACATATCTGGAAAGAACGAGCACAGCTATCGGTAGAAAATCGGCGCAAGCTAGAAGATTTAACGAGCCAGTTTGCGGGTAAAGATGACTCTAATGGACTGGCAATTGGCGCGAGAAATATCGCCCGCGATCGCTGTCGGTTTGGCGATTTACATCACAAGTCGGAAGCTTTTAAAATCATCCTCAAACAGTATTATTATCGAGTGGGAATTATCGTTGAATGTCTCCAAAATCGAGATTGTCAAATTTCACCTAAAAGACGGCAAGAGTTACTCGATGCTCTGTTCGTTAGCAATGCGCCTGCGATTTGCCAGTAAACTGGGCGCGACTAAATCGTTCGATCCAAGCAGTTAATAGAGTTGCTAGTGGGTATGCTAAATAGTAACTGCTCCGGTGCAAAGTCTGAGTGCATAACTACCGAGAGATTTCTAGTGATAAAATGGAAGATTAGTGACTCGAATGCATATAAAGTTGATTAATTTGAACGGTACTAGGCTATGACGATCGAATTCGAGCAAGTCGCGGCTAATATCGAACGGGAGTATCCGCGCAGTAAGTATATCCTCCACACTTGGAGCGATCGCGATTTAAAGCTCACAGATGTAGGGACGCATTTTTGCTATGTTTTCACGGGTACGCCGCAATTAATTAGAGCGGAGGGGATGGTGTATCCGCTCGTGCCAGGGATGTATTTTTCGCTCTCTAAATCGGGAACGATTTCCGGCAAGAATGCTAGTGGGTTTGTCATTACGCAGCTAGATTTCGCGCGGACGTTTACACTCGGTGGACCGATCGAACATCCTGGCGAATTTGCCTATATCGACGGCGGTAGATCCGATATCCTCCTCCCGCCGATACAGCGCGGCGATCCTGGCTTACATGCCCTCTATTTCCCGCCTGGAGTGGATCAAACCATGCACGATCATCCTAGTGACAGAATAGGACTAGTATTGGCGGGAAGTGGCTCCTGTCTAAGTGAGGAGCGAGAGTACAAGTTTAGTCCGGGAGTTGTCATGCGGATTCCCCAAGGCATCAAGCATAAGTTTATGACTGACGAGCGGGGATTATCGTTGGTAATGTTCCATCCCGACAGCAATATTGGCTTTAGCAACACCAATCATCCGATGCTCGTCCAAACCTACGTCAATGGTGTTTCCGCCGCTCATCTTCCCCAGCTTCATACCCAACCCTAATTCTGCGTTTCCCCCTTGCTGGGCTAACTAAGTTGCGGTGTAAACTGCACCTTGCGGCCAGTTAGTCAGCAGGTTATTTAGTTTGCTGCCTTTTAACATTTTTATCTTTCAGGATTTTACAAAGTGGGATACTCCCATAGTCGATCGCCCGATCGGACATTTTTTTATAACTACAATAAAAAGATTCCCGAGCGGGCGCATGATGCCGAATTATCGATCCAATCTAACGATCGCGGGGGTGTAGCTTGCTGCTACCGATCCCTGACTGGGAAAGTCACCAAGAAACTTCAAAACTAGAGCCAGTAACAATTGAGGGAATCCGATCGTGCCAGTCTTTTATACCCTACCTACCAGCATTGAAGCTCATCCCTACCTGCGGTGGGATCGAGATCCTGATGCCGCAAGATATATTCAAAAGCTGATTTGCGAGCTAGGATTGCCACTACAAGAGGAGCCTATCGCCAAGATCTTAATTGAAAAGCTGGAGATCGAGCGCGAAAGCGAGCGAGGGTTGAGCGGGAGTATCCCCGCCTTAGAGACTCAACTATTTTTATCCCAACAGAGCGGTAAGTGGATTCAATCCGACCGACTGACTCAACTCCAACAGCCATTGTCTACTTTTAATCCGCGATCGATCGCCCTAGAAAACCCTGCAAATAAAGGTCTACGAAATTGCTCCACTGCTTTACTTGCCGAACTTCTACTCTCTAGAGGGCGCGGGAATTGGATTCGGTTCGATATCTTCGATAAACTTCAAAAGTATGATACTTCGATCCAATTAAAGGATGTATACGCGCTCGGCATCGCCATCCTCTGCGATCCAAAATGGTTTGTCCTTGGGTTCGCGCCTAAAGCCACTGTAAATTGGTATCGTACTCTGCGATTGTGGAGTGACACCAAATTCCGGCGATCGGTTGTAGATGGAGTGCGAAAAGAGACCGGATTGAAGTATTTTAAGCGAACTAACTTGGGGATATTAAAACTGTCTTCAGATACGCGGGTAGAGCAAGTCCTAATTGCAGCCGGAGAGCAGGGAAATCGGTTAAAGGGGCTGCTGTCGATCCATCAATATCTTCAGGAAACAGTCAGAGCCACAACATTCGATACGAAAAATCCGCAACCCGCGCATTATGCCGAACTACTAATCCAATATAACGAACATGGGGGTGGCTCGATGCTACCAATCCCTGACTGGGAAAGTCTTAAAGAACTTCTAACATTGATGGGTAAAATCTTGCGGAGCTACGAACAACCACAAATTCCCTCTCTCGATACACCCTTGGGGAGTGGAGAGGCAGGGCAAACTATCACATGGGGAGAGACCTTAACAAGTACGACAGGAAATCCATTTGGTGCTGAAAGTGCCAGCGAAAGCACGACTGACGGACTCAGTAGCTTGGAAACTGAGGATTGTCAAAATCTAGCGATCGATTTACTCCAGCAGCTACCGAGCGAACAAGAGAGAGTCTTGATGTTTTTGGATGGTTTACAACTTAACCAAACCGAAACAGGCTTGGAAGTAGGTTGTCATCAAGGAAATGTCAACCGTCGGCGCGATCGAATGCTCCTGGGAATCGCCCGTAAACTACATCCAGAATTATCGACAGCCGAATTAACTGCTGCATTGTTGGAGGAGATGATCGGCGCGCTCAAAGAAGTTTACGCGGATTATTACCCCGAACTTTTAGCCAGCATCTTAACTGATGTCGCCGCATCGAATCTGCCAGAGCAAGTCTGCCAAGCATTTATCGATCGAATTCAATCTCACTGGCGGTTTGAATTTCATCCAGAAGGGCGAGGATTAGCGAAAGTAACTGCTTTTGTTGAGTCAAAATCACGACTACGGCGATCGAACGTAACCGCATAATCTCATCATTCAAAGATCGATTACCCCGACTTGAATTTATAATCGCCTCATCATTAATTTCTATGAATATCGATCTCCAACGACAACACCAAGAGTTAAGTATGCTGCAAACAGTCGAGTCTCACTCAATTTGGTTGGGACTTACCACCGCCGACATTGACGATCGACCTAATCCGAGAATTTACACAAATCAAACGAGTTTAGATCATGCTAAATTAAATCAACTGTGTTTGACAAAATTTCAAGCTTGGTTGGACGAGCGAGAAATTGAACATAGTTTGAGTTTTTCACTCGATGAATCGAGCACGATCTGGGATGTAGTGACGGGTTGCGCGATTGAGATCGGGACGACTCGATTAATTTTAATTCCGAGCGATAACCTCGATCGGGATGGGATGCGGATACCGCAAGAATGGGTTGATTTGCCTAATTGGTTGGGTGATTATTATGTGGGGGTTCAAATCGATCTCGAAGCTGGATTGATGAATATTTGGGGCTTTGCCTCTCATCAAACTGTCAAAGACAAGGGCGAATATCGTCACCGCGATCGAACTTATCGGTTGGATAGCGGCGAATTAGTTGGTAATTTAGATATTCTCTGGTTGGCAACGGACTTAGCTCTCAACGAACGGGCGATCGTTGATGAAATCCCCACTCCATCATTAGATTCCGCGCTAGATACAATTAGACAGTTAAGTATCCCTTCAGCCTATTCACCACGATCGAAACTCA
>JAJAZF010000033.1 GCA_026785875.1 Chamaesiphon sp.
CCTGTCGATCTCGCGGATTCCGGTGGGACTAGTCACATTTACTTCAGTCAAATAACCGCCGATGACATCAATCCCCACGAAGTATAAACCAGCAGCTTGAAGTTTTGGGGCGATCGCCGCACACATCTGGTATTCTCGATCGGTAATATCTACCTGTGCGCTGCGTCCGCCGACTGCCATATTGCCGCGAAATTCTTTGCCAGTGGGAATCCGATTTACTGCACCTAAAGGCTTCCCATCGAGTAATATAATCCGCTTGTCACCATCCTTGGCGGCGGTGAGAAACTTCTGGATCATCAGCGGTTCTCGATCCTGTCTGGTGCTAACTTCAATCAGGGAATTAAAATTGCGATCGTCTGGCGTGAGAAATAAAATCCCTTCTCCACCTTTACCGCCGAGCGGTTTTAATACTGCTGCGCCGTGGGTTTCCACAAACTGCCGAATCACTCCTTTGTCGCGTGAGACGATCGTTTCTGTCATCCATTCGGCAAATTGGAGCGCGAACATCTTCTCATTCGCTGCGCGTAGTCCCGATGGACTATTTAGGACTAGCGTTTTGGTTGGGTCGATACAGTCGAGAATGTAAGTGGTATACAGGTAAGGAACATCGACAGGTGGATCTGTCCGCATGAATACGGCATCCATTTCCTCCAGGGGTATGAATTCTACATCTCCGAGCTGATACCAGTCTTCCTGAGCCACCCAGCGACCATCCTGAAGCTGTACGGGAAAGAGTTTGACTGGCTGGAGAAATCCCCACGCTCTACCCCCAACGACACTCAATTTTTCAGCTTGGGTAATCCATACCTGATGTCCCAGTCGATCGGCCGCTTCCATCAATGCCACACTGGTATCGTGGGTGGGATCTAGTTTGGCGATCGGGTCGATAATAAATGTTAGTTTCATCAGGTTAGGATCGTCGCGATCGAAATAGCTCTCGCTTAAATTTTAGGTTTAGTCACACTTCTATGCAAGAGTTTCTTAACAGTTGACAGTTGAGAGCGAAGTTTTTAGGGTGAATAGTGAATGGTGGATGGTGGATAGTGAATGGTGGATCGGATCTCGGGGGTGGGAAAGGAGTAGATTGGCAGAAGCAAAAAGTCGGGGTAATCGATCGATTACCCCGACTTTTTGCTTAGATTCGATCGATTAAACTTAACGTTTCATGGACTGATAACCGCGCCAAACTCCAATCAACACACCTTGGAGCTGGACTAAATGAGCCTCAGACTCGATCGGTTTGTACTTGGCATTGGCAGGTTGAAGGGTAATATAGTCACCCTGACGATGATAGCGTTTGAGGGTTGTACCTTGACCTTCGATTTGGGCAGCAACGATCGTTCCATTTTTGACATCAGCGGAGTCTTTAACAGGCTGCATGATTGCCATATCACCTTCGACGATCGAATCATCGATCATACTATCGCCCATGACTTGCAGCGCGAAATAATCGGACTGATGAAAGATGGGTGATAAATCTAATTTTTCAGTCACATCGGTAAACGGTTCGACTAATCCCCCCGCCGCAATCGTTCCAAAAATTGGTACGCCACTAGCCGCATACTTCAGAATTTTAATCGTCCGCGCTTTGCCTTCAGCCCAGCCAATAAAACCCTTATTGCGGAGATGTTCCAATCGACTTTGGATCGGGGCGGGGGATTTGAGATCCATCGCTTGCATCATCTGACGAATCGAAGGTGCGTGTTGGTGTTCGCGAATGTATTCTACTAACCAATCGTAGAGTTGTTGCTGCGCTTTAGTTAATTCCATTATTCACTATGCAAATTTAATATATAACTACTATAGGTCTGTCGTACTATTAAAGTCTACTTAATAGTTAGTAATTATTCAAATAAATTTGTTGTCGTTCGATTTGCCTATTTTAATTACCTAGTAGATCGGGTGAGGGGAAATCGCCTAAATTAACCGCACTCATCCCATTCCCAGTCCCCAATCGCTAGGATCTGAGGTTATTTATTCTTGAGATTGTGCGCTTTATAGAAAGTTTCGAGGCTGTTGATGTCGCCGACAAACCGCCAATGCCAAGGCTCGTAGCTAACTTTTTGGATGTTATCTTTAGGGAAAGATAGCTCGAAACCATAAGTGGCTGCATTAGCTTTTAGCCATTTATAAGCAGGTGTAGTATCAAAGTTTTGATTGAGATTGGTAGCTGGTACCGATCGATCGCCGACATCGATCGCGTAACCAGTATGATGTTCGCTATACTTAGGCGGTGCGCTGACTTCGGCACGTTTTGTCGGCTGTTGTCCGCGTTCGGCTCCGACTCCAAAAAAGAGTCGTTTCTGCTCCTCAACCGAGCGAAATGCCGAAATTGTCGTAATATTTACCCCACTCGATCGCGCAGCAGCTACCATTGATTGAAACTTCACCGCCGCAGTTTTTCGCAAGCGATAATTACCGCCAATGGAGACTAATTCTGCCTCAGGAGCTTGGGCATAGGGGAGATGATTGAGGACGTTATCTGTATCTGTATCGCTAGACTGATTAGTAGCGGTTGTGGGAGTGCTGGGATCGCGAGGAATGGTACTGACGATCGGTGTAGGTGTGCGATCGCGCGGGGTTGCCATCATTAATACCCCACCAGCTACCAAAACTCCCAGTCCGATTGCCATAGCGGCGATCGTCCGTGGTTTAGATGCCGATTTACGCCTGATGTTCGATCGAGTTTTAGCTCCATCCCGCAAGGCTGCTGGGATTTCTTCGGCTTTACCTAGAGCCGAGTTATTTGCTGGTCTAGACCGATTTGAGTTACTCAACTGCTGCTCCCTGTTGCGACTATATTGCATTTTGACACACTGTTGATGATTCACGATCGCCAGATTGTCAGAATTTAAATCTCTAATATTCAGTATTCCCTAATCTGGAGCGAATATTTGAGACAGCATCGATCGATCGAATTTAGTGGCGATCTAAGCCCAAACCCCAAAGCTCCGAATTTGCCAAGGATTAACAATAGAATCTACAGTCTCGGACTCTAGATCTTCGAGTAAATTTACCACTCGATCGATCTGTAAATCCAGTCCAGTCAACTCAATTTTCCCCTCCATTCCATGACACTCGTAACACCGTAATACCCACGATCGGGCTAGAGTATCTGAAGGTTTGAATGCCATTAAAACTAGATTTTCTGCCTGTAAATCGATGAGACTACTAATCGGTGCTAAGTCTCTAGTTGCATCTGTTTTAGTCGTTGGTGCTAAGTGCAATACTTGCAGGGGTGAATTCAGTTCCAATCCCTTTCGCACAGTTTGAGCTGCTTGCCAGGTGCCACTGTGGGGATAAATTGCATAGGTAAATTCATGGTAGCCTCGATCGGCTGTGGGATCTGGCCATTTGCTACTTCTGAGCAAGGTTAGTCTTAAATAATCCGTACCTGCATCGAAGCCATATTTACAATCATTCAACAGACTCACCCCATATTCGCCACTAGTATCGGTGAGATCTGCCCAGCGATGTAATGGTAATTCCCATTTGGCTTTTTCGGCGGCGGTTGTGGGAATTGTCGGACGCTCGATTGCGCCGCAAGCAGTTTCGGCGGTGCTGAGATCGGCGGTAAGATTTAAGGGAAAGTTGGCTTTGATGAGAATGTGTTCGGCTCGCCAATCGACGCTGGTTTCGATCCGCACGATCGAGCTATGGGCATCTAAAATATAATCTTGAGTGAATTCACATCCAGCTAATTCCCGCACAATCCGCAAGCGTTGACGGATTGCACCGTTTTCGATCCACTGGATGGATTTCAACTGGCTCGGTGATAATTGTTTTTCGGCATATTTAGGATCGATATTCCAGGCATCCCAGTATTGTCCGCCGTCTTGGAAGGCTTGGAGTTGATTTGTACCTGTAGACGCGATCTGGCGGTGGTTGAGGCGATCGTAGATACTGGCAATCTCTCCAGTTTCGGGGTTTATTTTGACTTCTACGAATTGGTTTTTAAAAATAAAATCGCTGGAACCCAGTATTTCCGTCGAGGCTCGATCCTCTTGCTCCCTCCCCTGGAGCGGGGGAGGGTTGGGGTGGGGTAACACTTCGTCGAAGTCTGATGCTGTGGAGATGATGAACCCGCCGAGATCGAGCCAAAATAAGCGATAACCGACGCTGGGTAATGTGGCGAGGAATAATATATGTTCGGCAGATGATTGGCTGGGTAATAAGTTTCCGTCAGCGTCGAAGACTTGACACACCCATGCTGGGGAATTTAGGGGATATTTAATGACTTCGGTACGTTGCCAATTGAGGGCGTTAAAAATCACGATCGCAATTGCGCCTGGAGTGGGTGGCGTGGGGAGTAAAATTCGATTGCCAATCTGACTCAGTGCGTCACTAATTATATTAGTCGTTACCCGTTCGACATTTTTCCAGCCTTGATTGGCTGTGACGTAGACAGGTTCGATCGCTGTGCCAGGGATGATATCGTGAAATTGATTGAATAATGTCTGTTTCCAAGCTGTCTCGATCTGCAATTTGAGCGGAGCGGGGTAAGGCTGCTGACTGACGATACTTGCTAGTGACGACCAGAGTTCTGCTTGATATAATAAATCCTCACATAGGCGGTTCGATCGCTTTTGATCGGCGTGGGTAGTAAAACAACCCCGATGGAATTCTAGGTATAGTTCATCTTTCCAAACTGGGAGCAGTTGACGATCGGCTCTACTTGCCAACCGATCGAGATATTTAACTGCCGTCGTAAATTCTAAATCGGGAAATACATCTGAGTGCGACCATCGATCGGCTAATTCCAACATATCACGGGTCGGCCCCCCACCATGATCGCCTACGCCGAATAAATACAGGGACTCATCGATCCCAGTATTAGTTTGCCACTGACAAGCATAATCGAGCATCTTCACCGGATCGATCCCCTCGCCAATCGGCGATGACATCAAACTAAGTACGCGACTGCCATCTGGAGCTTCCCACCAGAATAATTGATGCGGGAATTGATTGGTATCATTCCACAGGAATTTCTGCGTGACGAAGTAGTCGATGCCGCCTTGCTTTAATAACTGCGGCAATTGCCAGCAAAAGCCGAAGGTATCGGGGAGCCATGCGACTCTGGTTAGTCCGCCCAATCTCGATCGATTGTATGCTTGTCCGTAGATAATTTGTCTGGCGATCGATTCTCCCGAAATCAGGTTGAGATCTGGCTCGATCCACATCCCGCCCACGACTTCCCATTTACCCGCCTGGATCTGCTGACAAATACCTGTAAATACGTCCGGCTGATGGATTTCCATCCACTCATACAGAGCCGGAGTAGAATGACAAAAAGTCAGGGCAAATACCTGTTGTAATTTGAGGCTCGATCGAAATGTCTGCTCGGCTACTTTCCAGGTTTCGGCTACTTCCCATAACCATGCCATATCTAAGTGTGCATGTCCGAGTAATTGGATCTTCAACCCACTTCCACCTTTCAGGGGAGCAAGAGGGGAGTCGATGGTAGATGTTATTTGTTGTTTTAGTTCGATGATGTGTTGGATAAATCTCTGACTATCGACAGTGACTAAATCATAGTCGATGAGATCGATCGTCGCGGCTACTGCACTCAATTGTGCTGGATTGAAACTCGCTACCTGCTTGACAATTACCGCCAACTCATCCGCCAACCAGCCAGGTTCGGGATTTATGGGATCTGAGGACTCATACACCAGCCGCGAACGCATCAAAGCACCGATATCGTGCCCAGGGCTAATTAACCGCAATCGCACATCGATAGGCGTTCTGGGTACCACTGCGGACATCAGTAAAACGCGTGGACTGTGGTCGAATAAATCGCCCTCCTGTACCAATTCACCATTGACAAATACCTGCGCCACCTCTGCCCACCAGGTTAGAGCCAAGCGACAGGATAGATCGATCGTCGGATAACCATGTAGATCGATCGGCATCACCAATTTCTGTGCCAGCCAGATCTCCTGTTTTCCCCGTTCCCAGTCGATTTGCCCCTTCTGGTTCAACTTTGCTAGATCCCACTGACTCGGATCTGCATCTACAGCTTTACACCCCAAATACATCCGCCAATCAGTTAGAATATCAGCCTGACTCAAGCATCGCAATCGATCGATGGCGATCGACATGGAAGATACAAAACTTCGCTCTGAATCATTCATAGTTCCGCTAAAATCTGAGATATTGAAAAGTAATTAACACTGATTTGGGACTCAATCCCACGTAATTATGGGTGTAGACGGGTTTTAGACTAGTCTGGGGCAATTTCCATCGACTCGATCGCACCACACCTCCAAATTTGTCACCATTGAGATCCGTAAAAGAGTCTAAAACTTAGGTGGTAGTCGTTGCCCACTCTACGGCTAGGTGATGTTAACTGTCAACTATCAACACTTCGACTCCGCTCAGTGCAAGCTGTCAACGTCAAACCTATGTCTGGATACCAAAGCCGAGTCTTCACCTTTATTAGCAACCGCACCAATCAGTTAAAAGATACCTGTACTAAAGGTTGGCGACACCTCAAGGTAGCAGTAGTTTGGAGTGGTCAAATTCTCCTGTATCCGCTCCAATTACTCGCACAGGCAACCAAAATCTTCCCCCCTCAACTCCCGCCACCACCCCAACAGCGATCGCTTCCATCGCCGCCACCAGTTCCCGATATTAACATCGAACAGGCTCTGAAGTTGATTGCCGTGGCTGGATATTCGATCGTGCTGGCACCTCCGGCACCATCAACAGTCGATAATTGGGCGATTATTGATGAAAATCTGTGGAATATAGAGCATAGTCATCCAGACGACAATTGGGTTGATGGTGGACACCAACGAGAAATTGGCGGCACATCCGAGCAAATGACCTCCCGCACACCAATTATTCGCGGGTTGAGTTCGTTATTAATCGATCGACAATTAGTTTTAGTCACTACTGAAAATGAGATCCTAGATATTTTAACTATCTCTCAACAACATGAAATTCGCCGCCGCATTGGCACAGATATCGCCAGGATTTGGCACCAATGGCAGACAGATAAACTAGCAAGTCATTCACAGCAACTCTCCCCAGGACAATTATTACGATTCGATCGAGATTTGTTCCTCGACAGCAGCAGCACTAACCAGCAACTAATTGGTGGTGACGAGAAAGACTTACCAAAAATAGCCCAAAGCGATCGAGATTTGCCATCCCCAAGATTATTCGATACTGTCGGCAAGCTCCGCCAACGGTGGCATGATTGGTTGAAAAATCTAACCGCTAAATCTCCAGAAACAAGCGATTCGGCAAAGCCGACGCTCCACCAACGAGTCCAATCCGAACGACAACTCCCATCTAACCGTTACCCATTCAACATCCAACCACCAAAAATCGAGCGATTTTTAGAACTTCCCCAACTCCCACCAATTAAGGAGTCGAACCCGTCGAGCATCGCCGCGCAGCCATCACCCACTCAGGAGCACCCCATCCAAGCTACTATCGCCAAGCTCCAACCAGACTGGCTCAAACAATGGTTAAATTATTATCGAGACTATCTATATATCCCTTCAAAAAATGATACTCAACTCGCCAAGCAACCAGCAGAATTTAAATTGACTCCGTTAGGGGAACCTCAAATAATCAGCACAGGCTCTAGCTCGGGAATCATCATCGATGCTCCCATGGAGACGCTACTTCGACTTCGCTCAGTACAAGTCCGCGAACGAGTACCCAAATCTATCAAACTAAAACAAACTCTCGATCGCCAAAATCTCATAGATATAGAATCTAATCAACTCTCTCAGACAATCCACCCAGATTTAGAATATCAACCAGACTGGATCGAAGTGGACTCAGAACTAATTGGTTATAATCTCTCGACAATTGACAAGTTATTAGCATGGCTCGATCGATTGATGCTTCAGATCGAAAACTGGATCGTCAGCATCTGGGATCTGATCACAAATCACGCTGCTCGAAATTAATAAAAACATCTGTGGTAAACGCAGATTTCGATCTTAGCGGCTCAGTCGTCGATGCGACACCGAGACTACGCCAACGATCGGCGATCGCTAAAATTGCCATATACCTACCGTTGGAGATCCCAGCTCCAAAAGATCGGCATCAAATCTTAAAAGAATGTATCGTAATTAACCAAACTCGATGTTCCTGGTAGATAATCTTAGTTATCATAAAGATAAGTAAACTTAATCAGTAACATAACGGGGATCGTAGTAATGACGGAGCGAGCAACATGGAGCGAAGCGCAAGAAATGGCAGCTTATCGTCCCGGACAAAAAGTCGAAATCAAGCATCGTCCAGGGATTGTCAATACAGTCATTGCTTACGATCCCACAATGGTACCCCCCGTGATCCTCGCGATCGACCCCCAACCTCGCTATCCTGAAGAATTAACCCTCATCTCCCAACCTAGCACTGGATTCAACTGGTTGAATCCTTGGGCAAACATTAGTAGTCCCACTCGCTCAATAAGCCAC
>JAJAZF010000034.1 GCA_026785875.1 Chamaesiphon sp.
CTATCAACTAATTCATGAATATCCCCCGTTTACATCCAGATACGATCGAAGAAGTTAAAGCTAAAGTCGATATTGTCGATGTGGTGGGCGAACATGTCGTTCTGAAAAAACGCGGCAAAGATTATCTCGGTTCCTGCCCATTCCATCAAGAAAAATCTCCGAGTTTTTCAGTCAGTCCTACCAAGCAGATGTATTACTGCTTTGGGTGTCAGGCTGGGGGGAATGCGATTAATTTTATGATGGAGTTGGGGAAGCAATCTTTTACTGAAGTTGTCTTAGATTTGGCGCGGCGATATCAAGTTCCAGTTCAGACGTTGGAGCCAGAGCAACGTCAAGAATTGCAGCGAAAATTGTCGCAGCGAGAGCAATTGTATGAAATATTAGCAATAACTGCTAACTTTTATCAGCACGCACTCAATCAGCCACAGGGAGAGAAAGCTCTTAGCTACCTGAAGAGCGATCGAGCTTTTAGCGATGAAACGATTCAAGGTTTCAAACTCGGTTATTCGCCGTCTGGATGGGAGACTTTAGCTAACTATCTGATCGAACAAAAACATTTCCCGCCTCAAGCGATCGTGGCTGCTGGATTAATTATCCCCCGCAAAGATGAGGCTAGTTACTATGATAGGTTTCGCGATCGATTGATGATTCCGATTTGCGATTTGCGCGGGCGAGTTATTGGGTTTGGTGGTAGAACTTTGAGCGACGAACAGCCGAAATATCTGAACTCGCCAGAGACAGAATTGTTTGATAAAGGGAATACTTTATACGGACTCGATCGAGCGAAGGATAGTATCAGTAAAACCGATCGAGCTGTGGTAGTTGAAGGTTATTTTGATGTCATCGCTCTTCATGCAGCCGGAATTACTAGTGCAGTCGCCGCACTCGGTACGGCATTGAGTTCAGCTCAAGTCAAGCAGTTAGTTAAGTTTACTGAATCCAAACAAATCATTCTCAATTTCGATGCTGATAAAGCGGGGAATATTGCGACAGAACGGGCAATTGGAGAAGTTACTGAGCTTGCCTATCAAGGACAATTGCAATTACGCATCCTCAATTTACCAACGGGAAAAGATGCTGATGAGTTTTTAAAAAATAACAGTCAGGAAGATTATTTAGGATTACTAGATCGTGCCCCGCTCTGGTTGGATTGGCAGCTTGACAAAGCGATCGAGCATCAGGATCTCACTCAAGCAGAACAATATCAAGCTGCTACCCAAAAAATTATTAAACTACTGCAAAATATCACTGACGTAACTACTCGCATCCATTATCTGCAAAAATCAGCAGGATTATTGAGTGCTGGTGATGCGCGGATGATTCCCCTATTATTTGAAAATTTACAAACTGCAATTAAGGGACTAAAACCGCTCCCGCATAAATTTACAGGTGGCATACCTGTAAATAAATTTAGTCCATCTCACCAATCCAAATATTCAGCACCAGCAGCCGATAATAATCCAATTAAGATCGAGACTGAAGAAATAGCTCCAGTTAGTATCCATCCTAGTCAAAGATTAATCGAACAAGCAGAGGGTTTATTACTACGGATTTACCTCCATTATCCCATTCATCGCTTGACAATTATTGATGGGCTAGATTCTGCCGATCTTACATTTACGTTAGCTCACCATGCCTTCTTGTGGCAACAGATCGTCGATCGATCTTCATTAGGATATGGGCAAAATTCCCAGCCGGAAGAAATTGATTATTTAGACGATCGATTGATTAATAAATTGCAAGATTCAATTACCGAACATACAGCTAGAGCCACTCAGGTTAAACATTTATTTAATTTAGACGAACATACCGCCGAAGAAATTCAGCGATCGCCATTAGTATTACGTGCGGCGATCGCTTGTTTGGAAAAATTTGCTTGCGAACAAAAGCGTAAATTTTATTTAAGTAAATTGCAAAGTAAAGAACCCGAAGATCTAACTAAAAAAGTAGAATATTATCAGTTATTTGCGACAACTCAACAAAGGCTCCAAGAATTAGAAAAGTTGAGAGTTGTGACTATTTCCGATCTGATCTCTTTTTAGAAATTATGTTGTCATTTAGATCTAATTGAGTAAATGGTAGACGGTAGGCATCGACACTGGCTCAACTAAATCAAGCACATTCCAACGACTCTCTCGTATCTTTACCTGTGGTTGGATTGGTACCTTTAGCAATCTTACATAACTTCAATTGGATATCTCTTCTCAGTAGCACATCCGTAAAGTCTGCACCATCGATAATTGCACCCTCGAAATTAGCAACAGAAGCAGACGCACCGATTAAAATAGCATTAGTGAGATTGGCTCGTGTTAGTCGAGCTGTATCTAACAAAGTGTTGGTCATATTTGCCCCAGTCATATCTGCTGAATCAAAATCTCCACCAATCAAGCTCACACCAGTTAGATTCGCATTCATAAATTTGCCTCTGCGGACACTAGCTTGAGTAAACTCAAAAGTAGTTAGGTCTTTACCCGAAAAATCCGAATCAATAGGTAAAGTTGCTTTAGTAAAATCATCTGCTATGGCTACTTGTGGATAAATACTTACCGTGACTAATGCGATGATGACCAGCAATGCAGGTAACAACAAGCCTGTAATCATCCGGCGAAAATTTAACTTCATTACGATCTATTGCTAATTAATTTTAGTCTATAGCGATCCTAAACGATCAGCTTAATCCCTAGAGGGCGGGCATGAAGCGGCGTTTTTACGTCACGGGGTTCCCCCAGAATAAAAAAACGACAAGACAGCACCGCCCCTACAGGTTAACGTTACTGCGAGGAACTTAAATAGGATTGCTATATATAACTACTAATTTTAGCATTCACCGACCATTGCTTCCAATAGAATTGCGATCGCGGCAACTGTACTACATGACGCGTTCGCGAAGCGTGGGCTTTGCCCAATCGCTCGACTTCACGCGATTCAGCAGAGCCGAATCGCTATGTAGCTACACTGCCGATCGACTGACCTCTATGGTTCTCATCCACTCAACTTTAATTTAGGTGTTATTCCACCTATTTCAATTATGCAGACTCAGGTACCGATTCGACATCATGATAAATACGGAACTTTGAGATCGCGGCTGTGTATATCTGTTCTAATGTTAGTCGATCGATATCCGTGAAATTACAGAGCCGAGAAGCGATCGTTAGTCAACCAGCCGCGCGATCGCTTTTAGCTCGATCGATTCCAGTACTCAACGATCGATCGAGTTACTTCCCGAGCATGTGTCTGAACTAGATCGTGATCCGCTCCAGGGATAATGTCTAAACTAGCTTGCGGAATTTTTTGAGCATAGGCTTGGGAGTGCCATAATGGAATAGTACCATCGATTTCACCTGCAATTACTAAGGTGGGAGTGGCGATGCGATCGATATCATTTTCGACAGTATCGACGGCATCTTCTGGATTGAGTCGATCGATTAAAAAAGATCGCGCGGCTGGTTGACTAACGATCTCTTCTCGTGCAGCGCGGATAGTATTAAATGATTTCTCATTACCGATTAATCTCGCAAATGGCGCGATCGAATTTAGAACCAAATCTACCAATGGTGTTTGCCACAATAACGGTTTGAGATAGTCATAACGACCGACGAAACTATCATCTCTAATTCCTGCTGGAGCTAACAGCACCATCCCCGCTAATTGCGGGATCGAAATCTGTCGATCGTGGATATCTACAGCATAAGCAGCCGCAACCCAAGCACCATAAGAATAACCAAGTAGATAAAACTTAGTAATTTCTTTAGCAGTCAGAAACTCTTTGAGAAATTCAACATGGTCTTCTATTCGATAGCGAATATCTGGTTTGGAAGAATCACCAAAGCCTAATAATTCTAAACTAATGCAACAATAATTAACTGATAATCCTTGGGCGATCGATCCTAGTGTCCAGGCATTACCAAAAAAGCCATGTAATAAAATTACGGGAATACCTGCACCGATACTCGTATAAGCAGCAGTATATTTACTCAACTCGATCGTCTGTTTGCTCATGTCCGAACGACTGGTTTCCTGGTAGAGATAGCCTGTTCTATGATATCAGCCGCACGACTGACTCCGCCAGATTTGGCGATCGATTCTTTGAGTGCGATCGCATTTTGGCGATAACTTGGTTGAGTTAATACTAACTTTAGTGCAGTTTGTAGTCTCGCCGCAGTTAATTGCTGCAATGGCACGATCTCTCCCGCACCAATCCAAGCGATGCGGGATGCCACTCCTGGCTGATCGTTGGTAATTGGAATTGCTACCATCGGTACGCCATAAGTCAAGCATTCTAGCGCGGTATTCATCCCCGCATGGGTAATCGCCACTGAGGCACGCTCTAGTAGTGCTAGCTGTGGCGCATAGCTAACTACAATCGGATTTCCTGGCAATACTGGTAATGATTCTAAACTAGCTCCACCGAGAGAAATCACCAACTGAGCATCTAAGTCTACACAAGCAGTTGCGATCGCCCGAAATACATCAGTCAATTGATTTTGTAATGTCCCCATCGAAGCATAAATCAGCGGTTTGTCAGTCAATTGTTCCCACGGAAAATCGACTGGCTTGCGACTGGTTCGATTGTGATATGGGCCAGTAAAATGAAAATATTCTGGTAAAGTTTGTCTGGGATATTCAAATTCTGCTGGCTGTTGAGTCAGGATGGCTAGTTGAGAATCAGAAGTAATTTCTGGTGCCAATTTCCACAATTTACGATAGCTAAAGCGCAAAGTTTGCATCGATTTGCCGAACGGACTAACTACTCGGTACACGATCTGGTTGCGAAGAATCGCCCACCATGCGGGGTTATAGCTCCAAGTAGTAAACAGCGGTGGGATTGTCGGCTCTTGGTTAAATGGCAAGGCACTGCAAATAGTCACAAACGGAATATCTAATAAGTCTGCAACAGTACCACCTTCCGGTGAAATTTGGTCTACTAATAGGGCTTCGATTTGGGCATCTTTGAGGACAGTTGGCCCATCTTTGAGAAAGACTGCGGCGGATTTTTTGATCCAATCGAGCGTGTAATTTAATGCTGCCAAACCGCTGAGTTTACCCAGCTCTGCAAACAATCGCTCGCTCGCTCCAGCCGGAAACTCTACCTCCCCGAACGATCTAAATTCTAAGCCAGCCGCTAACACCTTCGCGCTAGCATCAACTATCCCAAAAAATGTCACTCGATACCCCCGTCGCTGCATTTCTTGCCCTAAAGGTAGCATCGTATTCAAATGACCAGTTTCGGCGGGACATAATAGACCTAAATGAACCATATTTTAGTAGTGATAAACGACATAGCGAAGACGCTCGAAACTAGCTAGGATCTAACTAAATCAACTGTAAAGTATTCTACAACTTTCCGGATTCGGGACAGATAGAGTTGGATCTATTACCAGTTATATTGCCATGCTGTGGCTATGCCCACGCGCGGCGAACTAAGTATCGATAGTTTTAGAGGTTTAATTTTATGGACGTAGTAGCGAGACAGCAGCCTCAAGAACGGGCTGAGTTTATCAAAAAGACCTATACCCATCTGGCTGGTGCGGTGGGGCTGTTTATCATATTTGAGACATTCCTGATTCAGTCCGGTATTGCCGAAACTTTAGCCCGCGCTCTGACTGGTCGTTTTACATGGTTGGCGATCTTAGGTGGGTTCTCGATTCTCGGCTGGTTATCGCGGGGATTAGCAGCTAGAGCGGATTCAATCTCGCTCCAATATGGCGGATTGGGGCTATATGTAGTGGCGGAAGCGTTCCTATTCGCACCGTTAATATTTATCGCTAGCAGCATGTACGATCCGACGATTGTGCCGACGGCAGGTATTCTCACGTCACTGATGTTTGTTGGTTTAACCGCAGTCGCTTTCACCACAGGCAAAGATTTTACCTTTCTGGGTGGCGCACTCAAAATTGGTGGCTTTGTGGCACTAGGATTGATTATCTGTAGCGCGATCTTTGGATTTACTTTGGGATTATTCTTCTCTGTGCTGATGGTTGGATTTGCAATGGCAGCAATCCTCTATGATACATCGAGGATTATGCTTCACTATAACAAAGACCAATATGTGGCAGCTTCGCTGGAGCTATTTGCTTCGGTAGCTTTGCTGTTTTGGTATGTGCTGCAAATTTTGATGTCGATGTCTTCTCGCCGTTAAAGAGTGGGGAGGGCGGGTTCGTTTGATATCGAATAGTAAAATCGATATTAGCTAGAAATTTCCGCCTAGCACTAGTAAATCCAAATAAACCCGCCCATCCTCACTTGGGTTCTATAAAAGCGCGGCATTCGCTCCAGTTTGGATTTTAGTTGGAAGTTAGTCGATCGAGTAACCGCGATCTGCGTGCTGCTGGTAATTGCCACCAGCCCAAATGCGGTAAGTCATGATGCTCTTCATGATAGCCAAAGTGGTAACAGCTTAGGAACGACCAAAATTCCGAAAAAGGTGTACTGGTAGCGCGACACTCATTTACATAGCCATTGACAGGCTCGCGATGTGGTAGGAATGTCCCAAACAAGAAGAGTTGAAACGAACTCATCACCGACGGGAACACCCAAAACCATGAAAGATTGCTCTCTGGAACGCGTAACACTTGATGCACTGCATGAAATGTCAAAATCAACAATCCTAACCGCAGCCAACTCCAATAGTTCTGCATAAAGTTGAAATACCAAGCAAAGAAATTCCGCCGTTTGCCATTGTGAAAGTCAGGATCGCCCACCCGCGCCGGAATGTCATGATGGAGATCGTGCATCTGGCGCATTTTGGCAAATGGGAACATCGCATAGACAAATAATACAAAACTACCGATCGCATCGTTCAACTTCCGATTCGAGGGTGCGATCGATCCGTGCATTCCATCATGTGCCGTCACAAACAACCCCACATACAAAAACATCTGCCAAGTAAAGCCTACAAACTTCACCCAGCTTGGTAATTGCGCCAAATCTAAGCTAAACAGAATCGCGGTGCTACTCGCCCAAATCCCAATCAGTGATAGTGCCACCCAAAATCCCCGATTTGTCACCTGTCTCAATATTCCTAACCTCGATTGTCTGACTATTTTTTATCCAATCTAATATTCTCACATCTTGCACCTCTCGATCGGTGAAGGGTTGCCCCGACAACTACTGACTCAGTGATGCCGATCCGGTTGTCCTGAGTCAGTGGGAAATTAGCGTCTAATTAATTGTTAAAATAGAGTAGTTGTAGCGATCGAGATCTAAAGCCTGTGACAACTAGCCCCGAACCAACTCAGTTACCTGCTACACTCGCCCCTAATTACACTA
>JAJAZF010000035.1 GCA_026785875.1 Chamaesiphon sp.
ATCTACCTCATCTCTACTCAGAGTATCGAACTTATACAAAATAATCGTTGACACTAAATTAATTATATCTCTGCTACCTTGTGCCTGTGCGATTAGCCTTCTCGCTTCAGCTTTCGCCTCATCTCCCTCCAGCGTCGTCAACACCATCAAACCCAACCCTGTAGACAATTCTACTCCCAATTCATCCAAGTAAACCCTAGTAATCCGCCCACCCTCTAACAGCTCCCGCACGATCTCTCGTCGAGATTGTTCGATGCTTCTAGATGGATAAATTATTACGGCTTGCCAATCCAAAAATAGATCGCGATGACGGTAGACATAGACACTAATTTCAGCAAGCATTCGCTCATATAGTAACTCGTCGAGTTGAAATTGCACTTCACAGAAATAGACAATTCCAGATGGCTCGGGCGGAATAAATACACCATCCATCCTAAATGCTGTTTCCTTTACCTCAATTGCATCAAAAACATATTGCTCGGCATTTTCAGGCGGGTGAGGAATCAAATCAAATAATAGGCTGGGCGATTGCACAAATAACTGATAAAAAATTGTATCGCGCCGCATAAATATATATTCATTAATATTTTATCAGTTATTTGGAAAAACTAGCTATTCACCAACGCCAACCCACGCCGATATAATTCTCGTGCATACTCAGTCCAAGTACCTTGTCCCCAATACCGAAAACAACTAGTTTGCACCAATAAATTGTAGAGTAAAGCAGCTTGATAATCCGATCGAGTGGTGACTGTGGGATCGGCAGCTACTATTTCATCAAACTTTTGATGAAATAGTGCGCTGAGTTGATACATTGGAGCCAGGACATTATCATATCCCTGTACCCAGCTCAAATTATTAGTCCACGATGCACCATCCATGTGGAATTGATGGTCGGTTTTTTTTAGTGCTGCGATCGCATTTTCTACCGAGCTAGTATCTGATTGTTCAGGATTGACTAGTTGCCAAATTTTATGTTGTTGAACTCCCTGACAAACTGGATAATCTGCTTCGGCGATCCCCACGCTTTCTAATAATTCTAAATATTCCGTTCCATTGCAGCCGACTACACCATTACTTTGATCCTTAATTTCTTGCCAAGGGCGGGGGAAATCGCGAGGGAATTCATTCATCATCACGCCGCCATTTTCACCATCGGCAATCTGAGTAACCAAACAGGGCATCGACTTTCCGCCTAGTTGCTGTTTACCGCGACTTTTGGCTTCATAATAAGGCTGCATCTGGGCGACTAATTTGGTATCCGAGCCTTGGGTTTTAATTAAGGCGGTGATGCTAATCGTTTCCCCTTGAGAATTTCGCGCGACTAAGCGATTGGGGAGGTATTTATGATCTTGAGTTAAGCTTCCACCATCGAGCTGCTCGACGGAATGTTCCTGCACCATCAACCAGCGATAACCGCACTCCTTCAGAGCTTTGATATATTCATATAGGACATCAGGATGATTGGGGAGGTGCATCTCTGGAGGTGAGAAACCTTTGACGCGTTGGAGGGCTTCGATCCCAAAGATCGCGGCAAAATGATGTTGCCATGCTTGGATCTGTAATTTGATATCGGGAGTCGGGGTGGAAGGTACCACAGCATGACTCCACATCGTCCCCAGCCACTCAACATAGGGCTGGTACTGCCCATCGCATGTAATCTTTTTCAGGTGGTCTAGCACGTCATTTCGCCCCATCTGCTGCAATCCCCACAACAGGTTCCCCGAATAGTCCAACATGATGCGTGGGTTGCAACCAGCCGCGACTAAATCGGGGATAAACTCACCCATCCGCGCATAGCACCAGGCAAACACGCCCGCATTATGATTGTCGCCTTCACCTTGATGCTCGAACATGTATTGCAGATGTCCGATGAGTTCGCCATGTGCGCCAGCGGGAATCGTCGGTTGGTGCATATGTAGCGCACACGCAAACCCCGCAGTCATGTCTGCTAAGTGGAGATTACTAGTCGGGAGAAATACCAATTCGGCATGGTTGACAGCGGCGTGAATTTCAGCTTCTCGCCCGCAGATATTTGGCATTTCGCCGATTTGGGCTAACTCGGATGTGGAGGATGGGATCGAAATCATGAGTGGCTCCTAATCTGACGATCGACCCAGAATACCAAACTACATCTGCACTCATCTATGCCCAAGTCTGAAACTTAACTTTCTGTGAGGTTGCCCACTTTAGATTTAATTGATGTCAAAAAATTCTTTAGCAACTGTTTGCCGGAATGAGTCAAAATACTTTCAGGATGAAATTGTACCCCTTCAATGTGGGGATAATCCCGATGACGAACGCCCATAATCGTGCCATCTTCCACCCAGGCATTAATTTCGAGACAGTCTGGACAGGTGGCTCGATCGATGACTAGACTATGATAGCGAGTAGCTGTAAACGGATTGTCTAGACCTGTAAATACACCAGTACCATCGTGGTAGATTTCCGAAGTTTTACCGTGCATCAAAATCGGTGCGGCGATGACATCGCCACCAAAAACTTGACCGATACTTTGATGTCCCAGACACACGCCCAAAATTGGATACTCTGTACCCAATTGGCTGATAATTTCCAGCGTAATCCCAGCATCTTCTGGACGACCTGGGCCAGGTGAGATCAAGATTCCGTCGGGATTTAGACTGATAATCTCTGAGATGGTGATTCGATCGTTCCGATAGACGCGAATATCTTCAGCAATGGCTAGTTCCTGTCCGAGTTCGCCCAAATATTGGACGAGATTGTATGTGAAGCTGTCGTAATTATCTATAACTAAAATCATGCGTTACGCTAGTCCAACCTTACTCAGTGTAACAGGATCGCCGATCGATTCAAAATTAAATATTAACTAGGTAGATCGAATTACAACCCCTACCCATTAGTGAGCAAATAGCCATAAAACTAGTTTAGGTGCAACCAGACAAAAACCTACTAGTACAGAGGCGAAAGCCGAAATTAGCACAGCACCAGCAGCACAATCCTTGGCAATCTTGGCGAGTTCGTGATAGGTTTGCCCCACAGTGAGATCGACAACAGACTCGATCGCAGTGTTTAATAGTTCCAGGGTCAAAACTAGACCACTAGTAATGCAAATCACCGCCATCTCCACTCCAGTCAATTGTAAAAGAGCACCGATGGTAATTGCCAAGGTACCCATCACGCAGTGAATCCGAAAGTTTCGTTGAGTGTGAAAGGCATACGTCACACCCGCCGCAGCATATTTAAAACTTACACCAATACTAGTAGCTACTCGCCAAGCTTTAATCCGGTTTTGGTGTGAAGAAGTAGATATTTTGCTATTCATATCTGGTTGGATTTGATTATTCAACGATTCTTCCAGTTTAATCTGCATAGACGGTTACTCCCAGAGGGAAAATAATGATTTATGGGTCGGATGAGTCACACATATAGCTTAAAAGTCTCATTTCCCATTGAGGAACAAGATCTATAGACTGCTACGCGCAAGGAAAGTTTCCTGCTGTTGTAACATTATCAGCAAACTGGGTTCATCAGGGTGATCCCATCCCAACAGGTGTAGTAGTCCATGACTAGCCAACCACGCCAATTCTTTGCTTAAAGCATACCCATGTTCGGGGGCTTGTCTAGCAGCAGTATCAACAGAAATAATAATGTCACCGAGATACAGGGCTTCGGCTGCGTCGTCCTCTATTTCAGGAAAATCGACTTCCATTGCGGCAAAAGATAAAACATCGGTTGGTCGATCTTTTTGGCGAAATTGCGAGTTTAAAGCTTGGATTTCTGCATCGGTAGTGAGGCGGAGACTCAATTCATAACTATTGGCTGGTGGTAAGTCCAATCCTGGTGTCTGCAACCATTCTTGAAACCAAATCACCCAGGTAGTTTCGTCGATGGTACTGGGCTGATAAAGATCTTGGACGATTAATTCTAGATTCATTGAGGAAAATTGGTGGTGGTGGCTAGTAAGTAGAGACTGGGTAGGACGAGATCGAACCAGATACCCAATACCTACTCATCTAGTCAGATATGCTAGTCCGACAAATAGTGTCAACAAGCCAATCGCACTCAGAGCGAAGTGTTGGAGTGACTTACCACCCTTTTTGACCATGTTTCGCATGGCGTATTTGACGAATTTGGATTTGAGTTCTTCTGGTGTGGGCGGGGCTTCCATCACCTTAGTCGGTTTGGTAATGGTTTCATCCCTGGGTGCGGTGATGACCGCAGTGGCTTCAGCGATATTTTTATCGGTGGGTGTATCACTCATAATGGCGATCGCTACAATAATTTAGGTTAAGTTTATTTAACTCGATCTTACCGCATCAATTATTTGCTTTCTGTAACCAATTTACAAAAAATTCTGAGGATCGACATCAATTGTCATTTTGACCACATTGGAACATCTAGTTCTGAGCAATTCCCAATCAGGTAAGGTTGCAGTACCATTGGCTAGATATTTGAGCATAATTTGCCAACGGTAACGATTACTGACTCGCATCACCGTGGCTGGTGCGGGGCCTAATACTTCATAGTGTCCACTAATTGCCGCATCATTGAGAGCTACGCCAATTTCAGTCACAGTTTGTTCGACCGCCGCTGCATCCAGGCTACTAAACCTCAGCAAAATTAGTTTGCCATAGGGCGGATAGTCTAGCACCCGACGTTCGGGCAACTCGGCGTTAATAAATGCGGCGTAATCATGCTTAGTTACTGCGGCGAGGACAGGATGCTCGGGATTATAAGTTTGAATAATGACCTTTCCCGCTTCATCCCCACGTCCAGATCTCCCCGCGACTTGGGTAAGGGTTTGAAATGTCCGTTCGGCGGCGCGATAATCCGAGAGGTGCAATAAGCCATCAGCAGCAATTACCCCCACCAGGGTGACTTGTGGTAAGTCCAATCCTTTGGTAAGCATTTGAGTACCAACAAGTAAATCGGCTTCGCCACGGACGAATGCGGTCAAAATCTGGCGATGTGAGCCTTTGGTACGAGTCGTATCGCTATCAAACCGCAGACATTTTAGTTGGGGAAACTCGCGGTCTAATTCTTCCACAATTTTTTGGGTACCACTACCAAAGAATTTGAAATAGGCTGAGTCGCACTCAGGACACTTGCGGGGCTGGGGTTGAAGATGATTGCAGTAGTGGCAGCGTAACTGGGCGTGTTCGGCGGCTCCAGGCTGATGATAGGCGAGGGAAACGTCACAGTTGGGACACTCACACACATAGCCACAACTCCGACAGGAAACGAAGGTGCTATGTCCGCGTCGATGGATGAATAGTATCCCCTGTTGTTTGTTTGCCTGCATTTGCCGCAATGCTTGGGCGAGTGGACGACTAAAGATGCTGCGGTTTCCCTGCTGCAATTCCTGTCGCATATCGACGATTTCTACTGGCGGTAGGGGGCGAGATTGGACTCGTGTAGGGAGGGAGAGATAGTAGGTAGATGGTTGATTTGTGGTGACATTTACCCAAGTTTCTAATGAGGGAGTAGCCGAACCGAGAATCAAGGGACAGGATTCTAATTGGGCGCGCCATTTGGCAATATCTCTAGTCTGATAGGTGGGGGAGGGCTGATCTTGTTTGAAACTAGAGTCGTGTTCTTCATCTAAGACGATCAGTCCTAAATTAGGTAATGGCGCGAAAATTGCCGATCGAGTGCCGATGATAATTTGACTGGTTGGGGTCAACATTTGTCGCCAAGTATCATAACGTTCGCCATCGCTGAGGGCACTATGATAAACACAGACTTTATCTCCAAATCTCGATCGAAATCTATCTGTTAATTGTGGTGTTAAACCAATTTCGGGAACTAGCACTAATACCGATCGAGACTGTGATAAGATTTGCTCGATCGCTTGGAGATAAACTTCAGTTTTCCCCGAACCCGTCACGCCGTGTAATAGCACCTGGGCAAATCCTGAGAGCTGATTAATCGTCTCCAATGCCACAGCTTGATCGCTGGTGAGTACCTTGGCTTGTTCTTGTTGAAATATGCCCAGTTCTTGCTCGGAGCGAAGTTTCTCTTTATTAACGATCGCAATATAACCTTTGTCGGCAATATTCTTTAAGATTGCGGAACTTTTGCTGTCGATTAATTTTAATAAGTCCGACTGCCATAATTCACCATGATATTGCTTGAGGATCTCGACTACTTTTTTTTGTCGATCGTTTAAATCGCTGCCGACTAACTCGGATGTTAAAATTACCGCTTTTTGTAATTTGGGATGTTGAGTTTTTCCTGATTCCAAATAAGATTCAACTAGTTGGCGATCGAGTAATTCTCTCAACCCCCTTCTTGCCTGAGGCACCTGCTTTTGAATATGCTGCCAACTATAATTTCTGGCAGGATGTGAATTTAATAGATTGAGAATTTGTTTAGCAATATGGCTGAGGAAAATACCTGAGGTTGAATCGGTAGTTATCGCTGATTCGTCGGAGATAAGCGCACGAATCCGTCTGTGCGAGCGAGTCAACAATCCAGGCGGCAGGGCAACTTTAATGACTTGAATTAATGGTGTATAATAGTATTCAGCAATCTGGGTTAACCACTGCCAATAATTAGCTTTAAACAATCCAGATGCTACCACATCATCGATATCTTTGATTTTATCGATCGACAGACCATCTGGCAATCGATCGACAAATCTAATGGCAATTCCGCCAACTATTTGCCCACCTAATGGCACACTGAGAATATCACCAACCCGAATACTCAGCCGTTCCGGTACATTATATGTAAATAAAGCTTGAGTACCTGGGCAATCTACCAATACTTCTACCAGCCCATGTGCCTTTGTACCGATGGTATACCCCGTAATCGGTTCGGATACCATACTCGGAGTAGACAGATCGGGATTCCACATTGGATTAGATGTTAGATGTTGGGTATTAGGGATGAGTTCTGATGAAATTCTTACACCAATATCGATCGTTTTTTAGATCTACTTGAAAAGTATAATAAATTTTAAATCGGACCCGATCGCAGATGAAACACTTATTATTAACTAGGCTTCAAGGTGCATTAATTGGTGCAAATACTATCTATATCGATCGGCAACAGATCTCACCAAATCAACTACTGTTAGCTACTAATTTAGCATTAATGGGCGGGATGAGTAGCTTAACTCGTCATGGTAAATATCAGCCGCAAGATTGGACGGAAAATATTTTTACAGATATTCCCAATCCAGAACGAGCAATGGTCGCAATGCTACCACTAATGTTATTTTTTCATGACGATCGAGTCAAACTCCGCGAAATTTTAGTCAACGTCAGCCATAGTTGGCAACTAGACTGGGAAACCTGCTCTAGTGCAGTTGCCATCGGATACATTATATCTCGATCGCTAACAGAATCCTTCAACTCTAGAACGATCGTCGCCCAACTCCTAGATGAGATGCCCAATCTCCATCCACGCGTATTTCAAGAACTTAGCACGATCGAGCGATCGAGCGATCGGAGTAGCTTACATCAAGTCGCCCAGAGATTAGCGATCGACTCACACCCGATTATTACCCCAACAGTCCTCGCGATTTACTGCTTTCTATCCACTCCTGAAGACTTTAGTTTGGCAACTCGTCGCGCGTATCATTCACAGTCCCAATCCCAGCTTACTTGTGCTTTGACAGGGATGCTCGCAGGTGCTCACAATAGTCTGACAGGTATTCCACTCAACGGTTACATTGCGACTCAGCACAAGGAGCAATGGCTATCGGCGGCAGAAAGCTTGTTAGCTGCTTGGGCAGGAATGTATCACGTACCGTCGGTTAATTCCGCTTATCCCCTGGCTGTGGCATCACCTAGAGTCATGCAGCGACGAGACTAAGGAGTAATTAGCCACTACTAGACAGTTGCCATTGTCGATATGGCAACGGGGGCAAATGAGCTACTATCTGATTAATCCCCATCCGAGTCCTCACATGAACGCGCATCGCCACCAATTTCCAGCTTTAACAAATAAAGCATATTTTAACTATGGCGGACAAGGGCCGATGCCTCAAGCTGCCTTAGACGCGATCGTTGGTGCGTATCAGCAGATCCAATCACAGGGACCATTTGGACTAAAAACTAGCGAATTGGTGGCACGAGAGTCAAATTTGACCCGTCAGGCGATCGCTACAGAGCTAGGTGTCACAGCGCAGACGATCGCCCTCACCGAAAATGTTACTGCGGGTTGTAATATTGCTCTATGGGGTCTAAATTGGCAACCTGGCGATCGGATTCTCCTCTCTGACTGCGAACATCCAGGCGTGATTGCCAGTATTAAAGAAATCTGTCGTCGCTTTCAAGTATCGATCGATCTTTTTCCGCTCCAAGCTACTCTCAATACTGGCGATCCTGTCGCTGTGATTACGTCGCATCTACAACCACAAACACGATTAGTCGTCCTCAGCCATGTACTTTGGAATACTGGACAAGTATTACCATTAGCTGAAATTGCGGCGGGGATTCGTCAATATTCACATGCAGAGCAACCGATTCGGATTTTAGTAGATGCAGCTCAATCAGTCGGTTTATTGCCCCTAAAATTGGCTGAATTGGGAATAGATTTCTACGCCTTTACCGGACATAAATGGTGGTGTGGTCCTGAAGGAGTGGGGGGTTTGTATATTCATCCCGATGCCCTAGCAAGTTTAGATCCTACTTTTATTGGTTGGCGGAGTTTGGATTATAGTCAGTCAGATTTACCGTTAGTTAATGATGCTCGTCGTTATGAAGTGGCGACATCTGCATATCCTTTGTATGCTGGATTGCGTAGTGCAATTGCGACTCACACAGCTTGGGGAATTCCGATCGATCGAGCTACTAAAATTGTCAGTTTAGCTACTTATCTGTGGGAAAGTTTACAACAAGTTGCAGGGATTAAATGTCTGAATAATACGGCACCACAATCGGGTTTAGTATCTTTTCAAGTCGAGGCAGGAAATCATGCTAAATTAGTCCAATCTTTAGAAAGTCAGCATTTTTATCTCCGCACGATCGTCGATCCTGATTGTATTCGTGCTTGTACTCATTACTTCACGACTACTGACGAAATTGATAAATTAATTCAATGTTTGAATAAGCTCACAAATTAAAAATTCACCTCCTCCTGCTCATGCCACCTACGATCTATATTGCGATTACCAATCACGGTTTTGGTCATGCTGCGAGAACTGCATCGATCGCCGGACAACTTCAAAAACTGTTACCATCAATTAAACTAATTCTCGTAACTACAGCTCCTAAATGGTTATTAGA
>JAJAZF010000036.1 GCA_026785875.1 Chamaesiphon sp.
AGGACTGACTGAAAAACTCGGTGATTTTTCTTGATGAAATGGGCAGGAACCGAGATAATCTTTGCCGCGTTTTTTCAGAACGACATGTTCGCCCACCACATCGACAATATCGACTTTAGCTTTAACTTCTTCGATCGTATCAGGATGTAAACGGGGGATATTCATGAGTTAGTTAATAGTGGATAGTGGATCGCCACCAAATATATTTTTATATATCCTCGACATTTCTACAATGTAGATACTTTTAATGCCCGATCTTCCGCTGCCATTTTTTCAATATTGAGCATACTCACGATCGTTATGGATTAATATTTGTGTCATTTTTAAATAGAAAATTCAAAATACCACTAGTAGCAGTCGAGCCAGTAGGGTGGACATTTCCCACTCACTAAATTTCAATAATTAAAATCAAATTATCTGATCAATTCTATAATTACTCAAATACAATCCCGCGATAGACTTGCTCGATCGAGAGACTGAGGTTGATACTTTTAAGTTCGATAATATCTCCAGCACGATAATTAATAATTACCCATTCTCCCGCATCATTCTTATGATAAATGTCGATCGCCATCGATCTAGCACTAACTAAAACGTAATCCTGCAAAATGGGATTGCGACGGTACCTATAAAACTTTTCACCACGGTCGTAAGCTTCAGTACTATCTGATAAAACTTCAATTATCAAACATGGATAAATAATATATTGAGTATTATTTCGATCTCTCTCATCACAAGTCACGCTTCCATCGGGATAACTATAGTCATCAGTTCCGAGAATGTTAATTCTGGCATCAGAATTAAGAGTTCTACAGGCACTATTATCTAAATGATTTCCCAATAACCGATTAAACTTTGAAGCAATCTCACTATGATTTATAGTTCCACCACTCATCGCATAAACTTCACCATCAATGTATTCGTGACGCTCTAATTGCTGTTCTTCCCAAGCAAAATACTCTTGAGGAGTGAATCGTAGATCGCTATCTTTTACTGCAACCATTAGATAACCTCAAATCATTTTACCTGAATTTTCACTGGATAAGCTGCTATATTCTAACGATCGAGACCGAAATTACTTATTTAATTATACCAAATTACACTCGCAGCGATGCTCTAGCTTCAGATGCTCCATCAACAGCTAAAGCGGTATTAATCGATCCTGGATCGATCGAGTGTCCGATAAATACTAGTTTAGTCTCCCGTCGCTCGTCGGTGCGCCAAGGTCTGTCGTAAAATTGCTCGAACCGATTCCCCACGCCTTGAATGACTAGCCGCATCGGTTTATTTGGTACGGCGACAAATCCCTTAATTCGATATATTTCCTGTTGGGCGACGAGCAGTTCTAATTTTTGGCGCAATTGTTCGGGGTCAAATTCACGATCGATAATCAGATTAATCGAGTTAATATCATCATCATGCTCGTGGTCTTCTTCGGTATCGTGATGACTGGGACGTTCTTCGAGATGGTCTTCTACCGCCGCATTCAATCCTAAGATGGTATCTACATCTACAATCCCGCGATCGCTAGTAACTATTTTCACCGAGCGCGGGAGTTCTTGGTTGATTAGATCGATCGTTTGTTGATATTGCTCGGCACTCACCAGATCGGCTTTATTTAAAATCACCAAATCCGCACAAGCCAACTGATCCTCAAATAATTCCTGCAATGGAGTCTCATGATCTAGATTTTCATCCTCCTGTCTGAGCGCGTCCACAGCCGCCGGATCGCTAGCAAACCTCCCATCCGCCACCGCATCGCAATCAACCACCGTAATCACCGCATCTACCGTCGCAGCAGTGCGAATTTCTGGCCATCTGAAGGCAGTAATTAGCGGCTTGGGTAGTGCCAAACCGGAAGTTTCGATCAAAATGCAGTCAATGTCATCCCGACGCGCGATCAAAGCCTGCATCGTGGGGAGAAATTCTTCCTGTACCGTACAGCACAAGCAACCATTAGTTAGCTCGACAATATTACTAGGTGCTTCAATCCCATCATCGGGGCAGACTTGACAGGAGCGCAACAGCTCACCATCGATGCCCAATTCGCCAAATTCATTGACAATTACGGCAATGCGTCGCCCTTGATTGTGGGTGAGCAAATGTCGAATCAGCGTAGTTTTGCCACTACCCAAGAATCCAGTAATGACGGTGACGGGAATTTTTTTTGCCATGTTAATTTTAAACTGTGTGCCTCGCATAGATGGGAATATGGCAACTCGGCGGGCATCATGATCGATCGATTCAGACTTTGAATCCATTTACAGTTGCCCAGGTAGCGTTGGCTTTGCACCAAATCCCCGTTACCTCTACTGGCTGCTCCCCAATAGCACCGAGTTCGGTCTTCTAGTTTACCGCAACCCCACGCCAACAATTGTGTTGGATCTGGTCTTGTCACAGCGAGATCTGTCCGATCGGCTTCCCCACCAATCACCTAAAATGGACAACTCATCAGATTTGATATAATCAGAAATGCTAGCTATCATCACTAGGTAAAATTAATTCGACCGAATGTTAGAACTAAAACTAGAAAGACTTCGCCATCTATTTGTAGAAATGGAGCAAGCCCTGATTGCTTATTCGGGCGGGATTGATAGTACTTTAGTTGCTAAAATTGCCTACGATGTTTTGGGCGATCGAGCATTGGCGGTAACTGCGAAATCTCCATCTTTGTTACCGGAAGAATTAGAAGACGCGATCGCCCAAGCACAATCGATCGGTATTGCCCATCAGATTGTCGAAACTCATGAGATGGACAATCCTAATTATTCATCTAATCCAATCAATCGGTGCTATTTTTGCAAAAGTGAACTTCACGATACACTCAAACCATTAGCCCTAAAACTTGGATACCACTATGTTATCGATGGTGTGAATGCTGACGATTTGCAAGACTATCGCCCAGGTATCCAAGCCGCGAAAGAACGGGGTGCTAGATCGCCCTTAGCCGAGCTAGGAATTACTAAAATGGAAGTTCGAGAGATCGCTCGATCTCTCGGTTTATCCTGCTGGAATAAACCCGCCCAACCATGTCTAAGTTCGCGGTTTCCCTATGGCGAAGAGATTACAATTCCCAAATTAAATCGCGTGGGTAGAGCCGAGATTTATCTACGTCGATTGGGGTATGAAAATGTCCGGGTTAGATCGATCGACGACACCGCCAAGATTGAATTACCAGCGGAGCGCATTCAACAGTTTATAGCTAATGTAGATCTAGTAGCCTTAACCCAAACCTTTCGATCGTTTGGATTTGTCTATGTCACACTAGATTTAGAAGGATATCGCAGCGGTAAATTAAATCAGGTACTACCGCAATTTGCTAATTAATGCCCGATTAAAGATGTATATGTAGGGTGTGTCCCAGATAATAACGCACCTTTTGCTTACTGTTTATTAATTTGATTTAATAACCACAGCGAACCAACAATACCGATAAAATGAGCGGTAATCGTATGTGTATTAGCCAGCACGATAAAAATGTCCAAAGGCTGAATAATCTTACTTAAAGCATCAGGGCTAAACAGTGCAAAAGATGTTACGGAAGATAGGGATTTACCCAACAGCGTTCCGGCGATCGCTTCTGCGCCCAGTACACTCGATCCCATCCCCAACACGGAAGACAATAAACCCCAGCGGACGATTTTAATTGTCTCAGATTTTTTGGGACGGAGGGCGGGATTTTTGAGCTTGCGGGAGGTCATCACATAGCGAAATGACCAGTAAGTGCTGCCGTACAGGATCAGCAAGCCACCCACAGCAAAGAGTAGACTTCCCCCCGTACCAGGATTGCTCGCGCCCGTACTGGCAAAGGGTAGCGCGAATACAAAAATTAAGCTGGAAACTACGGCTAAAACAAGTTGCAGCCAAAAGCCCGCCCAGCCGACGAGTCGGAGCTGTGCGGCGATTTTTCGCACAGTTTGTGGAGTGTTGCTGTTAATTTCTAGATTTGACATAAATATTAGTTAAGAAATTAATAAAAATATACGATAATTATCCCTTGGCGTAAATTGAATGAGTTAAGCTAAAAACTGGGTATTTATAGTCCGATCGAACAATCCGCTCACCCCATTACCCATAGAGATTGTTTTCCTGTCTTGTTTCTACAGATTTATTTCGACCTGCTTAAAGTCAGCACTCACGCCATCAGTGCCTCCAGCTTTCAGGCTAGGTGAGGATTAAAACGAACGAATACCAATATTATAAGGTGGTAACAGCTATGAACTTTGAAGATATTTATTGCTTTTTCCGTAAACCACCACCACTCTATCTAAACCAGGAGTTGGCGGTTTGTTATATTCTCGATATTCTACTTCAGGGCGATTCTTATGGTACTGAATTGATTGCCAGATTGGAGCATGAATCTTCAACCTATCGGCTCTCAGATACTGTTTTGTACAGTGCCATTAAGTTCCTAGAAGGTTCAGGTACCATCGTGGGCTACTGGAAAAAAGTTGAAGGTCGCGGTCGTCCGCGCCGGATGTATCAAATTGACCCTGAGTGGACGACTAAAGCTAGGGAGCTGGCGTATTTCTGGGAGCAATACTCCAACTCCCATTCTACCCCTGCCGCTGGTAGCTCGTCCTTAGAGAGTCAAGCATTATCGCTCGGTAGCTAAGAATTAGCGGCGTTGCTGAATTAAGGTATGAAACGCACAAATAATTTTTGTAGGGGTAGTGCCTTGTGCTTACCCCGCATTGATTAAGGGTAAGCACAAGGCATTACCCCTACACAGAAATCATACCCCGATTCAGCAACGCCGAATTAGCCAAAATTCTCAAACTATTACTCAACCCTTCGATCTCAACAATAACAGTGTAAAGCAGGTGCCACACCTGCTTTTTTACTGGTCAGATATGTTAACTTAAATGACGGGACTGACCCTCGACTGTCAACTGTCAACTGGTTTAATAATGGCTACCAAACGGATTCTGCTCTGGTATCGTAACGATCTGCGCTTGCACGACCATGAGCCGCTGACTCAGGCTCTCAAAGACGGTATGAGTGTAATTCCATTATATTGCTTTGACGATCGCCAGTTTGGTCAGACGAGGTTTGGGTTTCCCAAGACAGGTGGATTTCGATCGCAATTTTTACTTGAAAGCGTCGCTGATTTACAGCAGTCCTGGCAATCTCGCGGTAGCGATCTCCTGCTACGGCGGGGATTGCCAGAAGTAGTTATTCCTGAACTAGTCGAGCAATTGGGCATCACAGATGTATATTATCATCAGGAAGTTACTCCCGAAGAAATCGCGGTAAGTTCGACACTAGAACGCTCGTTAAAGGCGATTAATGTCAATTGTAAATCTTTCTGGGGTCATACTCTCTATCGGCTTCAGGATTTACCCTTCACTCTACCCAATCTGCCCGAACTATTTACAAAATTTCGCAAGGATGTAGAACGAGATTCCCAGATCCAAAAGCCTTTACCCACGCCCGCTACTTTACCACCACTACCCGTAGATGCTGTTGGTGTAGCCTCTATGGGTCTCCCTAGCCTTGCCGATTTGGGTGCTGCTGCACCTGAAGTTGACTCGCGGGGAGTTTTGCCATACCACGGTGGAGAAACTGCGGGAATCGAGCGATTAAATGATTATTTTTGGCAGCAAGATCGGTTGCGGGTATACAAAGAAACTCGCAATGGGATGTTAGGTGCTGATTACTCTTCTAAATTTTCAGCTTGGTTAGCTTTAGGCTGTTTATCGCCGCGATATATCGATGGTGAAGTCCGAAGATATGAAGATGAGCGGATCGAAAATGACTCTACTTATTGGTTGATTTTTGAGCTATTATGGCGGGATTATTTTCGGTTTATTTGTGCTAAACATGGTGTTAGTATGTTCAAACGATCGGGACTCCAAGGTATCGATCTCAGTTGGAAACAAGACTGGGAGCGGTTCGATTTGTGGCGTGAGGGTAAAACCGGATTCCCCTTGGTAGATGCCAATATGCGGGAGTTGGCAGCTACTGGATTTATGTCCAATCGCGGTCGCCAAAATGTTGCCAGTTTCTTAACCAAGAATCTGGGTATCGATTGGCGGATGGGTGCAGAATGGTTTGAATCTGTATTGATTGATTATGATGCCTGTAGCAATTGGGGAAATTGGAATTATACAGCAGGTGTCGGTAATGATGCGCGCGGTTTCCGCTTTTTTAACATTACCAAACAGTCTCTAGATTACGATCGGGAGGGTAAATATGTTAAACATTGGTTGCCTGAACTCGCTCAAATTCCTGCGGCTAAGGTTCACGAACCTTGGAAACTTTTACCTGTGGAGCAGGAGCGATTTGGGATGAATCTTGGGGTCGATTATCCACAGCCTGTGGTAGATTTATTCAAGTCTGCCAAAGCTAATGAGGCAATCTACAATAGTGCCTTTAATATATCTAGTAGTGCTAGCGACCGTCCCGTTCCTAAACGCCGCTCTAAGTAAATAAAGGTAAACTCACATCTTGCACCAGAATATAGATACTAGTAAAACCGTAGATCTAGGGTACCCACAAGCGGCGTTTTTATGCGGGGGTTCCCCCCGCATAAAAAAACGACAAGACAGGGGCACCCCTACACAATTAATCCGTAGGGGTG
>JAJAZF010000037.1 GCA_026785875.1 Chamaesiphon sp.
CTACAAAAATTTCGCCATGCGATCGACTGCAAGCTGTAGTTTAGCTGGCTCATGTACCAAGGCAAACCTGACATAGCCTTCCCCGCTCTTACCAAAGCCGATCCCAGGGGAAGCAGCGACACCTGTTTGACAGACTAACTCCGTGCAGAAATCGATCGAACTGTGTGCCCATTGTGGGGGTAATTTTGCCCAGATATACATCGTCGCCTCGGGTGTAGGAACGTGCCAACCGATCTCGTGTAAGGCTTTGACAAATGTATCCCGCCGTTGTTTGAAGGTATCGACTGTGTTGTGGACACAAATCTGTTCGCCATTGAGAGCCGCGATCGCACCGTGTAGAATACCTAAGTATTGATTAAAATCGACTACCGCTTTAACTTGGCGCAAAGCTTGAATTAATTCCCGATTACCGATCGCATAGCCGACTCTAAATCCGCCCATATTATAGGACTTAGACATCGTAAAAAACTCGATCGAGACACTTTTGGCTCGATCCGCCTGAAATATCGATGGTACCTGAAGATCGCTAAATACCAGATCTCCATAGGGAAAATCATGCACCAGTACCAGATCGTGCTGCTGACAGAAAGCGACTGCTTGCTCAAAGAAGGCTAGCGGCGCGATCGCGGTGGTAGGATTGTGCGGATAACTTAATACCATCATTCGAGATTTCGCCAGGGTTGCAGCCGGAATATCCCCCAATACAGGCAAGAATCCGTTTTCGGCACGTAACGGCATCGGGTAAATTTCGCCCCCCGCCAGATACACACCCCCCGCATGAGAAGGATAACCAGGGTCCATCAGCAGGGCAATATCTCCAGGTTCCAAGATGGCTAGGGGTAAGTGTGCTGTACCCTCTTGAGAACCAATCAGTGGCAATACTTCTGTCTCTGGATCTACGCTTACCCCGTATTTGTTGGTGTACCAATTCGCTACAGCTTCGCGAAACAGCCGCGTACCATTAAAGAGCAAATAACCGTGAGTACTCGGATCGACTAAAGCTGACTGAATTGCCTCGATCACATGCGGTGGGGTGGGCAAATCTGACGAACCCAATGATAGATCTATTATCTCCTGTCCCAATGCCCGCGCTCGTCCTTTTGCCCGATCCATATCGGCGAATACATTGCTTTTTAGTGGTTGGAGCCGTTGAGAAAAACGCATGTAAATTCAGTTGGGAGTTGGGGGTCGGTAGTTAATAGAAGTTATGTAAACTGAATTCTGGTGGGCAGCGATGCACGTTCGTCGGGGAACCCGACGGTTTAGTGCATCAAGACAGTGCCCACCCTACTTAGCCTATTTTAGAAGAGTATATATTTCGGTTTTCTAGCTTAAAGATTACGATCGAGGATCGTTGTCAACTTATCTTTAGTAATCGCACCTTCAAGCGTATGAACCAGTTCTTTACCTTTGAACAATCGAATGGCGGGAACACCTTCTACCTTGTAAGTTTTGACAGTTTCGGGATTGGGATCTATTTCCATCTTGACAACCTTGACTCGATCGCCATAATTGGCAGCAATCCAGTCAATCGAGGGCGAAACTAATCGACAAGGCCCGCACCATGCAGCCCAAAGATATACTAATACAGGCAAGTCTGCTTGTAAAACTTCGCTCTGAAACTGTGCATCATTAATGACTGTAACGCTACTCACGTCGATCGACTCCAATTGATATGTAAGGATATTATTACCCTCTAGATTAGATCAAAACGCGGCTCGGTGGTAGTGGCTTAACGCCGATTCAACCAGATTGCCGTTAAGCCAGCGTTATCGGCACCCAGATAGTCTTGTTCTAAGCTGTCGCCGATGTGCCATGCAGACTGAGGCAAACATTGATATTTGTTCAGAGCTGCGGTGAAGATTTCGGTGTTTGGTTTAGCCGCACTAACTTCGGTAGAGATTGTCACTGTCGAAAAGTAGCGATCTAAGTCTAAAACTTTGAGCACAGTATGCAGCCGCGAGTCAAAGTTGGATAATATCCCTAATTGTACGTTCGATCGCTGCCAGTTTGTGAGAGCCGCGATCGTGTCGGGATAAATTTCCCACACGGTTGGAGTGGTGAAGTACCAATACAACTCTTTAAAAAATAGCTCGAAGTCGGCAAACTGCTCGATGGCTCCAATTGCGGTAAAAGTCTGACGGTTGATATCTCGCCACCAC
>JAJAZF010000038.1 GCA_026785875.1 Chamaesiphon sp.
AGCCGAAGTGTCAACTATCAACTACTTGCACTGAGCGTAGCCGAAGTGTCAACTATCAACTATCAACTATCAACTATCAACTGTGTCCCAAATTATTGTCATCGGCGGCGGTGCTGCGGGTTTTTTCGCCGCAATTACCTGTGCCCAAACTCATCCTCATACTCGCGTCACCCTGCTTGAAGCTGGTAAATATCCCCTCGGCAAGGTCAAAATCTCCGGTGGCGGTCGGTGCAATGTTACTCACGCCTGTTTCGATCCCAACCAGCTAGTGCAGTATTATCCCCGTGGCAATAAGGCTCTGCGGGGTGCCTTTTCTCGATTCCAACCACAGGATACTGTAGCTTGGTATGCCGATCGCGGCATCAAACTCAAAACTGAAGCCGATGGGCGGATGTTTCCGACTACCGATGACTCAGAGACGATCGTCAGGTGCTTATTGGACGCGGCGGCGGCGGCTGGAGTCAAAATCCAGACGGGAGAAGCAGTAGCCGAAATTAGCCCCCAGCAGCCATCAGGATGGACTGTCAGCCTCAAATCTGGGCAAGTTTTAACAGCCGATCGAGTCTTGCTAGCGACAGGTAGCAATCCCAGTGCCTACAAGTGGGCGCAACAATTAGGGCATCCGATTTCCACTCCAGTCCCATCGCTATTTACATTTAATATCCCCGATCCGCGCTTGGCAAATTTAGCTGGAGTCAGTGTTAAATCTGCCACAGTTAAGCTAGCTACCACTGGTAAACATCCTCTCACCCAAACAGGTGCGTTATTAGTCACTCATTGGGGTGTGAGTGGCCCAGCCGTGCTGAAATTATCTGCTTGGGGTGCGCGGTTTATTGCAGAATCCCGATATCAAGTACCAATGACGATCGATTGGTTGCCAGATTATCGGATCGACAAATTGCGCGAACTAATTTTGGCTGTCAAGTCCCAATTACCTCAGAAAACTATTCAAAATAGTTGCCCTGTGCCGCTTCCCCATCGCTTGTGGGAATCGCTGACTAGTTATATCGGGATTACCGCTGGCGATCGGTGGGCGGGATTGGCAAATAAGACCCTCGATCGCTTAATTCAAGAATTAAATCGTGGTGAATATCAGATTACTGGCAAAGGGGTATTTAAGGAAGAATTTGTTACCTGTGGCGGTGTCGATCTCAAGTCAGTGAATTTTCAAACGATGGAAAGCAAAATCTGTCCGGGGTTGTATTTTGCTGGAGAAATTCTCGATATCGATGGGGTAACTGGCGGATTCAATTTTCAGAGTGCTTGGACTACTGGATATCTGGCAGGATTGGCGATGGGGGTTGGCGCAGAGATCGCGGAGTGAGGGGACGCTAAAGAGGTTGTTGGTGGGGTGTTGCGATCGAATGACTGTCTTGCTACAATAGGAAGACAAAGCATTTATAAACCAAATGGCGCAGCGACTCAAGCGGTGGGAATCACCCCGCAAAGAAGGGAGAAATGATAAGGGTAAAGGCGGTTCGGCACGTCAACGCCAACTCAAGAAACGCACTCAAATGCTCAGACAAAAGCTCAAAGACCAAGGCAATGATAACAACAGCCAAGGTCAAAATAAACAGGGAGAGAATCATGATTCTCTCCCTATTTTTATGCTTAGAAATCTCTTGTGCCGTGACAGGCAACGGAGAGATTCAGCATAAATCCGCTCGTATTCTCTATTCCCGATTCCCGATTGAAATTTTGTCGATCGCTTGATGTACAAAGGCTTTGAGAAACTCATCTTTGCGATTTAGCTGAAATTGTTGTTGTACCGCTTCAGCCATCCCACCATCGCCCCACGATCGATCCTGACGGAAATATTCGATAAAGCTGCGCCCAGCAATCCTCGTCAAATACGCAGCGGTAATACCTTGAATCCCTTTACCTAGCGCGTAGGTAGTCACATTAATAGTTAAAGCCGTAGATAACAGTTGAATTGCACCTTTGACGATGCCTAGACTAGTTAAAGTTTTACCGAGGGAGAGTGCCAATTCTTGCGCTGTATCTTTATTTAAATCGCAACCATAAATCTTCCCAATCTCAATAATCATCTGGGTATTAATTGCGGCTGTCGCGAGGAAATCGACCACTGGTAAAGGCGTAACTGTGACGACTCCCGCACCGATCCATTGATATCGATTGACGATGCGCTCGGCTTGACGGCGGCGTTGTGCGTCGATTAGCTCCCGCGCTTCGGCTCCTAGCCGCTGGGATTGGAGCAAAATGTTGTCGGCGATCAAATCTTCACCTTCGGCTCTGAGCACGGCAGCTAGACGGCGGATCAGGGGAAAAATATCAGGGTCGGGAGTAAATATTTCACCTGATTCTAATCGAACTGGCTGCGGGTTTGCGGCGATCGCGATCACATCTTGAGGTTCAATTTCGCTCTGAACCCGCTGTTGTAGTTTTGTGACGATCCGATCGCGATCGAGTGGTGGATAGAGATCGGTTTTATTAAAGATTAGGAGCGATCGTTTGCCAATTTCAGCTAGTCCCATTAGGGGGATATATTCTGACGCTCTGAGGTCATTGTCTACGACAAATAATAACAGATCCGCAGATGTTGCTAGCTCTCTAGCGATCGCTTCCCGTTGGGTACCAGCGATGCCAGCTTCCAAAATACCTGGAGTATCAGTTAATAAAATTTGGCGATCCAAACCTTTTAATTCGAGCGTATACGTTTCCCCCCTAGTCGTTGTCCCCATCGGTGCGCCAACTTCCCCGACAATTCGACCGATAATCGCATTTATTAACGAAGTTTTCCCCGCCGAACCCGTCCCAAATACCACCACTCTAATTTGTCCCCGCGCCAAATTTTCAGCGATTTCTCGCGATTTATCGACTAAGGCTTGACGAGTGACTTCATCTTGAATTTGCTGGAGTTGACGATCGATCGCCTGGAGATTTGCAGTGGCGGCGGCGGTTTTTTCGACGGGAACTTTGGGCAATTGCTGGGGTTTGGTGCGATTTCCCCACCAGCCTTGAAATATACCGACGTAATAAACGATCGCGGCGATCGCCAACCCAATCAGCAATAAGATCCCAATGAGAATGGGTGTTGCCAACCACGGTGTCGTCCAACTAACTTGGACATAGAGGGCATAGAGGGAATTAATCAGCCACAGTGCCAAAATCGCGATCGAAATTACGCCAATTGCGATCGACCAAGAACGGGGGAAACGCATACTTTAATTGATAGCGATCTATTTATCATCATAGCCGAAGGACTCGAAGATCTCGATCGGCGATGATGCGGATTTGTACGTTTAAATACAGCGGTGCCTAATATTACGGAGGTAGTCAGAGGTTCGCTGTGGGTAAGCTAAGATTATCGTATTGAGAATTTTCTGATGTTAGACCGAGATTATACTTTGATTATTGACAAGAGCGGCAGTATGTCAACCAAAGATAAGCCAGGTGGGGCTAGTCGCTGGCAAATTATGCAGGAATCGGCATTGGCTCTAGCTCATAAATGTGAAGAATTAGACCCCGACGGAATTACAGTTTATCTTTTTTCTGGCAAGTTCAAACGTTACGATAATGTCACTGCTGCTAAGGTTGCCACAATTTTCCAAGAAAACGATCCTTCGGGAAGGACAGATTTAGCAGCGGTGTTAAGTGATGCGTTAGATAGTTACTTTCAGCGGAAAGCTCAGGGGAAAACTCCGGCTAATGGGGAGATTATTTTAGTTGTGACGGATGGAGAGCCAGACGATCGCAAGGCGGTGATGCAGGTGATTCTCGATGCCACTCAGAAACTCGATCGAGATGAGGAATTGGGGATTTCGTTTATTCAGGTGGGGACAGATGAAGCAGCAACCAAGTTTTTAAAAATCCTCGATGACGATCTCGGACGTGCCGGAGCTAAGTTCGATATCGTCGATACGATGACGATGAATGATATGGAAGATCTGACACTCAAGGAAGTTTTACTCAGCGCGATCGATGACTAGATAACGTCAGTAGCTCTGACAGGAGCGGCTACGCCAACAACGCGAACAGCGTAGCTCCAGGGTACCCACAATGGGCACCCCTACACAATTAACCTGTAGGGGTGCCCCTGTCTTGTCGTTTTTTTAGATCTCCTGTCGGAGAGGCTACGCCAACGGGGGAACCCTAGATCCAAAAACGCCGCTTGTGGGTACCCTCGGATCTCTGCTTTTACTAGTCTTGATGTCTTGGTGCAAGATGTGAGTTAAGTAGAGGGAACTCGCCAAACTTGAACCTCACCATAGCTACCAGTGGAGATCGTGCGACTATCAGCACTAATTGCTACTGACAATATGGCTCGCTCGTGAGCAGCGAGTGTATGTACGAGTGTCCCGTCGTGAAGATTCCAGATATTGACAGTGCGATCGTCACCAGCACTGACAATGGTTTGACCGTCTGGTGAAATTGCGACACACCCGATCGATTTAGTATGTCCAGTCAACGTATTAATCAAATTACCTGTAGCTGCTTCCCAAATTTTGAGCGTGCAATCGTGGCTGGCACTAACCACCTTTGTACCATCTGGAGTAATAGCGATACTACTAATCCGACCACTATGTCCTAATAATGTTTTTAGCAACCGTCCTTCCTGAAGGTGCCACAACCTGACGGTGTAGTCACTGCCCCCACTAGCAATTAACTGAGTTTGGTGATGAGTAGCTACACAAGTAATATTTTGGAGATGACCGGAACATTGATGAATTAATAGACCGTTTTGGGGTTGCCAGATCTTGAGCAGCGCGTCATTGCCTCCAGTTACCAATCTTTGCCCGTCACTGGTCAAACAGATGGCATTAACAGCAGACTTGTGATCGAGTAGCTGTGGTAACTTTGTCCCCGTAGTGAGTTGCCACCACTGAATTGTTCCATCCAAACTACCACTGATAATCGTTTCGGCGTTAGCAGTCAAGACGACACTATAAACCCAGTGGCTATGACCTAATAAATTATGAATCAACTTACCATCACAGAGCCGCCAGACCTTTACGGCATCATCGATATGAGTGATATCACCATGTCCACTCACCAACCACTGACCGTCGGCACTGATGGCAAGAGTATATACCTCACTAAAATATCCGGTCAATTGATGAACTAGTTCGAGTCGATGGTAGGAAATTTTTTGGACAATCGCCGATGATGGCAATCCCAGATCTAGATCTGCTTGAGCGATCATTCTGGTGGCTTCAGTATCCGCCCAAATTTTGGAAATTTCTAATAGTTCTGATGGTTTGAGGGCAATATGTGCGAGTCGATTCCAGCTTGATGCCGGGGCAGAAATCTGCTGACAAACGATCGGGAGACAGCTAGCCGCCGGAACTACCTTTTCGATCGCCACTAGCCGTTCTCTGGCATCCCTGACGGCTAGCTGTAGCGATTTACCACCGGAGAAAGCCTTGAGGAATAGTTTCACAAATTCCTGAGCGACTTGATCTTGGACGGCTTCTCGCATCACAATCAGATGGGGAATCTGAAGATCCCCTAGTTCGCTGGCAAGTTCCAAACCCTCACCACAGTTGAGAATTAGTAGTTTTAGCCCCGCTTGGACGGCAGTCCGAATTCGATATTTGAATTCCGTAATCCCGATTGTATCGTGGTGATTGATATAGATCCGATTGTTGGGCAAGTAGCCGGAAATATAACTACTAAAGAATAAAACACTCAGAGACTTTTGAGTAAGTAGATTGACAAACTCACGATGATTGGGTGCAACGACAAATTCTGACTTCGTATAGGGGAGTGCATCTAAATATTCTTTACTACGATCGAGTTTAATCCCTTGAGCACTGGTGAGGATCGATAGTACCGATACTTGCAATTGTTCTTCGGCGGCAGTTGTCGAGATTGTTGGAGTCAGTGCAACGCTAACTTCCGACTGGGGATATCGATCGAGTAATGGTTTCCAGATGGAGTTCCAGGGCAGTTTGAGCAATGCTTTGGAACGACTACGGATGATAATATCGATCTCTAGATTGGGATTGATATTTGCAGCTAGCCGTTCGCGGATGGTTTGAAATCCTGGCGAACCATACCATCGATCGAGGTTTGCCTGTAACATCGCGCCAGCATCTAAACAATCATTAATTCGCTCTGGAACTAAACTGACCGCTTTATTACTCATCAAGCGGTGATTGTGTGGATCGAGACGACGGTATCGAGATTGCCATTCTTGATACTGGGTCATCATTCGAGCCAGATCGGGAAATGTCACTACCAGTTGTGTCAGTAACTGACGATTAGCAGCCAAGACCGTCATTTCGACTTGAAGGACGGCTCCTGCTGAGGTCTCTTCTACTACAAAGATGACTTCTTTACCCCAGACTGCCACTTGACCTGGCTCATCGTCATCGATGGTGCCGTCTCCAGTTGTTGCCGTTGTAGACCCAAAAGCATACAGTGGTTCCATTTCCTGGCAGAGAAAATTAGCCACGGTATAATAATTAGTACTGTGATTGAGCCTAATTACAATCCGATAGAGCAAATACTTCAGCTCTACCAGCGAAGCATAGCGATCTCGCAGTTGTTGGAGATAACTTTTAAATTTAACCGTACTCAGTTGATGAGCTTCATTGCTCCAATTGTTGGTACAAGCACAAAATACCAACTTTTTAATTCTGGCAATGTGATTGCTTTGTTCTAAATTGTGTACGATCGCATCCAGCATCCCCGACTCCCGATTAAGACTTTATTCCCTTACTCTGACAGCGATCCGTCTATCGATCCCAGCCAGAATAGTTAGTTCTGACAGGTTTGTGCTACTACGGGGGAAGACGATATTCGTAGCAGTTTAAATTTTGTCTAATTGGTAATGATTGTAGCTTGGATCGAAAAGTCAAGTCTTTCGATCGATCGCCCAAGTACTGACGCAACTAGATTAGTAAGTTATCGCTGACTGATTAACCCCACCGCCTCGATCTTTATTGTTCCCCAAATATTCATCTTCTGTATCATCAAAACATCATCAAAATTTCATAGCATATTGCTACTAATTAACCGATCGCGCATGGTGGGGCTACTCAAAATTAATTTAAACTAGATAATTGGGATCTATAATCCGCTTCCATCCTTTACCTGAGATCTCCTCATATCCTCCATGAAGATTGCTAACGATATTACAGAATTAGTCGGTCGTACACCCCTAGTCAGACTAAATCGCATTCCTCGAGCTGAAGGCTGTGTTGCAGATATTGTAGTCAAATTAGAGGGGATGAATCCTGCTTCATCCGTCAAGGATCGAATTGCGGTAAATATGATCGAATCTGCCGAACAGGAAGGCTTGATTACTCCTGGTAAAACAATTTTAGTCGAACCCACATCAGGGAATACGGGAATTGCTCTAGCGATGGTGGCGGCGGCAAAGGGGTATAAATTAATTATTGCCATGCCTGAAACCATGAGTATCGAACGTCGGGCGTTGTTAAAAGCCTATGGTGCCCAATTGGAGCTGACTCCAGGTGTGGAAGGGATGAGCGGCTGTATCCGTCGCGCTCAGGAAATTGTCGATAAAACGCCTCATGCCTATATGTTGCAGCAGTTTCGCAATCCGGCTAATCCTCAAATTCACCGCAATACCACTGCTGAAGAAATTTGGGCAGATACAGATGGTCGTGTGGATATTTTAGTAGCTGGAGTCGGTACAGGCGGTACAATTACGGGAATAGCTGAGGTCATCAAATCCCGTAAACCAGAATTTAAAGTTGTTGCTGTCGAACCCACTAATAGTCCAGTACTCTCTGGTGGTAGACCAGGACCGCATAAAATTCAGGGGATTGGCGCAGGATTTGTGCCTCAGGTATTGAAGATCGAGCTGATTGATGAAGTTATCGCCGTCACAGATCAACAATCGATCGAGTATGGACGCAGATTAGCACGAGAAGAGGGGTTACTCTCAGGGATTTCTTCAGGTGCAGCTTTATTTGCCGCGATCGAAGTCGGTCGTCGCCCTGAAAATAAGGGTAAACTAATCGTCATGATTCAGCCTAGTTTCGGCGAACGCTATCTCAGCACTCCCCTATTTCAAGATCCAGAACCAACTAATTAGGCGTTAAGCCTAAGCCTAATCCCTCAAGCCTAATCGATCGATGTCCCAAACGCACTACCAAGTTCTCCAAATCCCACCTAAAGCCACCGCTGACGAGATCAAACAGTCCTATCGGCGGTTGGCGAAGCAATTTCACCCTGATGTTAATGGCGGCAAAGCTAACGCCGATCTCATCATCAAACTCAATGCTGCTTATGAAGTTTTGGGTGACGATCTCAAGCGGAGAGAATACGATTACCTCCTGCAACCAGCGGTAGCAATTCCTCGTCAACAACAGTCTTCCTCTTACATCCCGCGTCGTCCTCCCACTGTCGGGCGGGAACTAGATGAAGAATTAATCTTGTGGTTAAATCAAGTTTATCAGCCCATAAATCGGATGATTGGTTGGATTATTAAGCCGCTAAAAACACAGATTCACGAACTTTCTGCCGATCCATTTGACGATGAGTTAATGGGTAAGTTTGAGGCATATGTCACTGAATCCCAGCAGCATCTCCAGAAAATCGAGAAGACTTTTCACTCGATGTCTAATCCATCATTAATGGCAGAAATTGCCGCCAATTTATATTACACTATCAACCAAGTAGCTGATGGAATTAAGGAATTAAATTTTTACATCATGAATTATGATGAAAGTTACCTACATGATGGAGTTGAGATGTTTAAGATTGCCGCTCAGTTACAGAGAGAAACTAATAAAAAGATTAAAAGCTACAAGTAATTTGAGAATTAAAAATTGTCGCTAAAGTATATGAGTAAAACTATATTTCACTTAGCATTTCCGATCGAGAATATCACGGATACCAAAAAGTTCTACGTGGATGGTTTAGGCTGTACGGTAGGCAGACAGACAGCTAATTCGATGATATTGAATCTGTACGGACATCAATTAGTCGCTCATGTTACTGAGAAAATACCGCCGCAAACAGGGATTTATCCCCGTCATTTTGGGATTGTATTTCCAACTTTTGCTGATTGGCAAGCATTGCTCGATCGATCGACAGCCCAAAACTTAAACTTTTATCAGTCGGCGAAGCATCGATTTTCGGGCGCGATTACCGAACATCGAACTTTCTTCTTGACCGATCCTTTTGCTAACTTATTAGAGTTCAAATATTATACTCACAGTGAAGCAATCTTTGGAGCTAGTGAATTTAGTCAAGTTGGTGACTTGACAGGTTGAGATAGTGCGTCAGAAATTGCTTTAAAAGTACGAGGATCTGATACCATCATGGGATGGGTAAGTGCTGGGATCTGCATTTCTGTACCAATGCCAAGCTGAGAACTACTCGGTGGTAAAATAATTAGATCGAATGGTGTCCATAAGGAAGTAAAATTCAAAACATTTAAGCGATCGACATCACTATTTAGATCTCTGATAAAATCACTATTAGGACGCATTTGGATACAAGTAGGGCGCATCGAAAAGTATGCGGAGATCGTCCCATTGTGAGGAGTTGAAATGGTGATGAATCTCTGGACACGATCGATCCCACCCAATCGTTGAAGATAATAACGCGTAACCAACCCTCCCATGCTAAATCCTAGCAGATCGATCGGCTGGTGAGGCGCAAAAGTTCGATCGACTAAAATTGCTACCTGTTGCGCCAGCAACTCTAGTCTGGTATCGCCATTATTGGGGACGAGATCGATATCAAAAACTTCCCAACCCAAACCGTGTAGATACCTGGAAATGTGCCGCATCTTCTGGCTGGTGTCCGTAATCCCATGTACGAGCAGAATCGGGTTGCGGAGTCGGCGATCGCCATCTATTTTGGGTAAAGTAATATCTGTTGGTACCTGCATATCTGTAGTTATTTTGGCAATGTTAATGTCAGTGCCAATCTTAAAATAGCTGATGGTAGTCGATCGATCGGCTCGTGACAGTTTCTCAAGTGTCACCAATTAAAAGGTCGAGATTTGTTGAAGTGCTGTTTCTATCATGGTTTCAAGCAGCAGTTAGTAAATTTTTGTTAAACTTTCTACTCTTATCTTGCACTTGTCAGCAGTCAAATTTGATAATTTATATTTATGTAACCAAAGAGATAATTTACTGTGTTTAACAATGTACTTAAAAAGATTTTTGGCAAAAAAAATGATGGCTTCTATCTTCAACTAGAAGATGAAGATGCTTCATCAAAACCGGAAGCTAAGGCTAAAGCCAAGCCTGACGCTACTCCAGCACCTCCAGTTGTGGTAGCTACCGCGAACGCGCCAGTTGCCGTAGTAACCGCACCAGCACCAGTAGCAGCACCAGTAGCAGCAGCAGCTACAGCCACCAAAGCCGAACAGAAGGCGGCTAAAATCGACAAAAAAGCTGCTAAAAAAGCTGAAGCAGCCAAAGTCCAAGCTCCAGCACCAACTGTACCTGCGGCTCCGCCAATTACTAACTTTGCTACCGATTACCTGATTAAACCCTCCTCTAACAGTGGTCGTCGTCGTCCTGGTGCCAATATGAAAGGGTTCTTAGAGCTAGCGCGTCAGGTTGAAAAACCCAAGGAATTTAAAGCTACCGCATCAGAGCGAAAACCTAGTGCAGAAGCGAAAACCTAGTGTTGGGTAGAGCAACTAAATAGGGCTACCACATACCGACAAGCGGCTTTGCTCCCTCCCCTTTACAAGGGGAGGGCTGGGGCGGTCCCTGAGCCTGTCGAAGGGTGGGGTAAACAACCGCCGCAGCAACTCAAATAACTTGTGCATACACGGTAATTAGAGAGAACAAAATAGGTTCAGCCGAACGAGCAAAGCTCACGCTACGCGATCGAGCAAAGCTCACGCTACGCGATCGAATTTACGCCAGCATCCCGACACATAGCTAAAGTACTGTAGAGGTGAAAAGCTCGATCCCAATGGCTATCGGCACGACGCAATAATTCAATGTGTGGATCGATGCGCTGGAGTAGCTCTGGGTACCCGATCGCTGTCTCAGCAAAGGGTGTAAAATTGCTTTGAGTTGGAATGTCTGAGACTTGCTCGTGGATTTGGGAGAGGAGATTTTTCCAGTTGTCACGGCTAGTCAAGGGTAGGGATTGACTATTCAATGACCGATCTCTTAAATCACCCGTGAGCAGATGACGATTTTGAGCGATCGATTGCTTGTAGGCACAAAAATTATAAGTCTGCGAACATAGTCTAAAGATGCTGCGACGATCGCGTAAGTGCAAATCGTAGATGTAAACGTAGTCGAGAATTTTTGGTTTGCGGTAAGTCCGATTACGGGCATCTATTTCGACTACTTCTTCAAAGATCGGTAGCATTCCAGTCACGAGCTGGGTGACTTCCGACCAGTTAAAATTGAATGTCCGTAGCTCAGATCGATCGTCCGTACAAACGATCGTTGCGTTGGGGTGAAAAGACTGGAAATGACTAACCCGAAAGATATACATCTGCTGGGTGTTGTGTTGGGAGACACAAAAACACGGAATCTGCGCTTGTTGTAGCTGGTCGCAATAGAACTCTAATTCTCCCATCTGTCCCAGTCGATACAGTCGCCAACCGCGACTGGGTAACTGAAGTCTCGCACTGTAAGGATCGAGATTCATAATCGTGGCAAATCTCTGGGCGACCACTTGCTTGTGTTCTGGGGAAATCGGTTCGAGCACCAAGAATCCTGGTTCGATATTGTCTTCAATTCCAGCTTGAGCAAGAGTCAGCGCATTTGCCTGAATTTGTGCCTGAAGTTGATCGATCCGTTGAATTCCTTGACGTGCTTCACTGGTGATTTTAATATTGATGGCGTGTTGGAGCAGCAACCGATAAATTTCGAGGGCGTTATCGAGTTTGTTGGTTGCTTCTTGCAATTGTGCGGCGTAAAGTTGAACTTGGTGGTCGTCTGGTCGCTGGGCGACTAGAGCCGCGATTAACCTCGCAGCAGTCGGATAGTCCCGACGATTTAGGGCAGAAGCCACTTGCTCTAACATAGATATAAGAGAATTAGGTGCATAGAGTACTCTGTGACAAAGGCTGCGCCCACACACATTCGCCTTTGGATAGAATTCCCCAATCTGTGTGTTAATTTAACTAGTTACCATATTTCTTTGACGATCCACATAATGTATCCAGACTCATTGACAACTAGCCACGGCATCATCATTGGTTTACTACTCGGTTTTGCGATCGCTCATAGTGGGTTAGCTGCTTTGCGCCCTTGGGGAGAGAGTAAGATCGGCGCACGGTTATATCGAGTCTTATTCGCATTGGTGAGTATTCCCTTTGCGACGATTCTGATTATCTATTTTTTCAATCATCGCTATGATGGGTGGCAATTGTGGCAGGTGCAGGGGACTCCGTGGGTCGCCCCAGTAGTGTGGATATTATCGTTTATCTCTTTCCTGTTCCTCTATCCAGCCACTTTCAATCTGCTAGAAATTGCGGCTGTGCTCAAACCCCAAGTCCGCATCTATGAGACTGGGATTATGCGAATTACCCGACACCCACAAATGGTCGGTCAATTGATTTGGTGTGTTGCCCATACGCTATGGATCGGTAGTAGTTTTACCTTAGTAACTTCGATCGGGTTGATGCTCCATCATTTATTTGCTGTCTGGCATGGGGATCGCCGCCTCACGCAGCGGTATGGAGCTGATTTTGAACTCGTTAAGGCTAGAACCTCGATCGTGCCGTTCCAGGCGATTTTAGATGGCAGACAGACGCTTAAATTATCAGAATTTCTCCGTCCCGCTTATGTTGGTGTCGTCGCGTTTGTGGCTTTATTTTGGTGGGGACACCCTTGGTTGATTCAGATGAGTGCAAACGTCACCTTTTAGAGCGCAATCGACCATTCGATCGTTAGTCGCCGATCCACCGAGTGTTACTTATTACGACGATCCCCACCACTTATTCATCGATCCCAGTAGTCCGATCGGACTAATTAGCGTTAAAATGATTACTTATATGACAAAAAATTTAATAGTAACTAACCACCTTTTATGATCCAATCTGTAACAGATTTGAATTTTAGAGCACAGGTTCTTACCTCATCGATCCCCGTACTGGTCAATTTTGGAGCACCTTGGTGCGGACTGTGTAAGGTGATTCAGCCGACGATGATTCAGTTTCACGAGCGCTGGGATGAGCAAATTAAGTTAGTCAATATCAATGCCGATGACAATCTCAAGCTAGCTAGTACATATCAACTGAAGAGTCTCCCCACCTTAATCCTGTTCGCGAATGGAAAGGTTGCCAACAGGCTAGAAGGTTTTCATAGTCCCGAAGATCTCCAGCTCAATCTAGAGCGGATGACGAGAATGGCAACTCTCAACTGGCAAATTGGCGATCGAGGTACCCCAATCCAAATTGATTGGCGACTGGTAGCTGCTGAATAAGTAAGATTAGTTGATACTTCGGCTACGCTCAGTACAAGTAGTTGATAGTTGATAGTTGATAGTTGCGGATGCAATCACGCGGAGGTTTCCTCCGCATATGTTGCACCAGCGGATCGCGCTCTGGAGGTTCCCTCCAGATTGAGCGGTGACAAGACAAGCAGATAATTGGGTTGTTCTACTGTGGATTTCAACCCGTATTATTATTTAATTATCTTTGAGTTTAGTCCTAATCGCGGATTCTTTTTTAAATTGTTGCTTGCGAAGACTGTCAATTCTTTCATTGACTTGTTTTTGCAATTCTACTCGATCGACTCGCCGACTATAGATTTTTAAATACTTGATAGCCTCATCTGTATTGCCATCACTTTCCTTGATTCTGGCGAGAGCAAGATAGTCTTGGGTAGCCACCATTGGGGCGATATCATTATAGCTTTTGATTAGTTGCGGTATGTCAATAGTTGACAGGAAAACTAGAAATATTAGTGATATTTTAGCCTCTGGTTTGGTTAATTCGACTAAATACATGGTCAAACCAAACAATAACAACATCACTACTAGCATCAGTAATAAATGTGGATCTTGGATTAGTATACTAAAAACGGCTAAAGGATGGACTTTTTATTTAACGCTCGAAGATTTACTCTGCAAAGGTTTGAATCACTTTGTATAAAGTCTAGCTCCCATCCGTGTTTAGTATAAACTGGTAGTCTGTTCGGCTTCGGCGTTGTATTTGCCGATCGTGTATCCTACGAGTACAGCAGTAGTAGGTAGTGTAAATTGTCGGAGAGTAGAACCTTTGCCACTAAGATGAAAAATCAGTGAGACAATACTGGCAATACCTGCACTAAGATTCCAAATATTCATGTTTCGCACCCCATGCCATTAACTGTCGATCGTCGATCGACAGTTAAGATTGATTCGATATATATCGCGAGCCATATTAACACGAATTGGGATAAAGTTGCTGTTGTAAATATTATCCTTGCTTGGTCAATAGTGGAGCCGCAGCAAGTAGCTCTTGAGTATATGCTTGCTGCGGCTGGCTAAAAATCTGTTGCGTGTCGCCCATTTCGACAATTTGACCTTGATTCATCACGGCAATGCGATCGCATAAAAACCTCGCCAGCCATAGATCGTGGGTAATAAATAGATAGGTGAGATTATCTTCTCGCTTGAGTTCTAGCATCAGGTCTAAAACTTCTGCCTGAATGGTAGCATCCAGCATACTGACTGGTTCGTCGCAAATTACCAATTTGGGTTTGGTAATCAGCGCGCGGGCAATTCCTACTCGTTGCTGTTGTCCGCCTGAGAGCTGATTTGGATACCTGTCGAAGTATTCTAGAGCGGGAGTCAATCCCACGCGTTCGAGCATCGCCAGTACTTGCGCTTTAGTTTCGGCAGGTGTAGCGTTAATTTCGTGAATCACCAAAGGATCGGCAATACTTTCGCCAACGGTCATCATCGGGTTCAGAGAGGCACTAGGATCTTGGAAGATCATCTGCATATCCCGACGCTTGGCGCGAATCGCAGCGGGAGATAATTGGGTGAGTTCTTCACCACAAAATGTCACTGTGCCACCAGTAGCGGGAATTAGTTGCAGAATCGTGCGGGAAAGCGTACTTTTACCGCAGCCAGATTCGCCGACTAGTCCAAAGATTTCCCCTTCATAGAGTTCGAGGTGGATATTATCGACAGCTTTGATGGTTTCTGTTTTGGCGTTGGTAAATAATCGCTGAAGAAAACTAGTTTCGATCGTGTAATATTTCTGGAGTCGATCGAGTGTGAGGATCGGTTTTTTCTGCGATAATGCGGCAGCAGTCAGGCTGGCAACTTTGTCGTTTGCCTGAATGTGTAGAGCCGAGCGCAGTAAAATTTGGGTGTATTCAGCCTGAGGATTGCCAAAAATCTGTTCGACAGTCCCTTCTTCTTCCTTTCGTCCTTGATTCATCACGACAATTCGATCGCAATAAGTCGCGATTGTCGCCAGATCGTGGGAAATCAATAATAATCCCATCTGACGTTCTTGACACAGCCGTGTCAATTCTCTCAATATTTCCGCCGATACTCGCACATCCAAACTCGTCGTCGGTTCGTCGGCGATAATCAGCTTGGGATTGAGTAATAAAGCTAACGCGATCGCCACCCGCTGGCGCATTCCACCGCTGAATTCATGGGGATACTGGTTCAAGCGTTCTTCAGGGATTTTGACGGCTGCTAGGGTGTCTAGAGCGCGTTGTTTGGCTTGTTGTTTGGTGAGAGTTGGTTCGTGGGCTTGGAGTGTTTCTAGGCAGTGATTGCCGATTGTCATCAGCGGATCTAGCCGCGTCATCGGATCTTGAAAGATCAGTCCGACGACTTCCCCCCGAAATCGGCGAATGGCTTGGGCATTCATCTCAGGGATGGATTGTCCTTCAAATAAGATTTGACCCTCGATCCGAGAATGCTCGGGCAGTAGCCGCATAATTGCTTTACCTAGAGTGGATTTACCACACCCAGACTCCCCGACAAAGCCGATTTTTTCCCCAGCAGCTAATTCAAAGGAAACATCAGAGATCGCATGTGTCAGTTGCTGGCTTGATTCTGGTTGGGGGTAAGTTACCCAGAGGTTTTGGACGCTTAGTAATGGCTGGGGCATGGGGGTATGGGGGTGGTTTAAACTCTTAGCTGTCAACTATCAACTGTCAACTATCAACTTCTCTCTAACCTTTATCTCGATCGAATCTTCGCATCAGATACGCAGCGGCAAAATCGCCGTTAGGGTGTTTTGTGAGGAGATCGGCTAAATCGAACACTCGCTGTGCCATTTCGACTCCAACTTTATCAATTACAGCTTGACGTTCGAGTTCGTTCATATGACTGGCCCGGACTTGAGCTTGCCAAGCACTAGAGAATATTTGGGATATATTCGTGTGTAGCTTCAATTGTTCGAGGACGTACCATTCACCTAGATCGCACCAAATCCCGCCGCAAGTGAGACAATGTTCGAGATAAAATGGTTGCTTGAGGGTGATTTTCCCTCTCGCCATCATCCGCCTGCATTCTGGACAAGATGCTGTTTTAGCATCTAATGGACTGGGAATATATGGGAGATAATAATTTTGAGCGAGAATATCGGGGTTTGGGGGAATGTTTGGGCGTTCGGATCTCCAGATTTGATAGTTGTGTCCAGAAATCCACTCGCCTTCACATTGTTGACAATGTTTTGTCAAGAGCATGTCACTGAGAATCCCATTCACCAGCTCGGAGTTACATTTAGGACAATCCATCTTTAAACCAGTTGACAGTTGACAGTTGATAGTTGACAGCGATCGAGACAGTTGACAGCTAGGCTAGGCTGCGATCGCGGCTTGGCAATATTGAAGTAGTAGATCTAGTTTATCCTGATAAGCTTGACGGCGTTGCTCGATCGTGGTGGGGTTGCGAGCAGTGGCGATAAACATCACATCTAGCGGGAGTAATCTCAATAACCGATGACTTTCGGTTAAATACGATCGCATTTTAGCAGCGATGGGATCTGGAAGGAGATCTACGTTCTGGGTGAGAATCTCTGACTCAAATAATTCGATCGCTTGACTGAGACTGATTTTTAGGCTAGGAATGGAGTCAGTAGGTAAGTTCGACAACAGCATAAATAATTGTTGCCACATTAAAATCTGTTCTGTTGGCAACATAAATAACTTAGTTAGAATAGAATATCATGTAAACAATTTTACACTTAGCTCGTTAGGCAGACGCTACATCCTTGACTCTGATGTCTGAGTGAGTCGGGAACTCTGCATCTATGTCCGCAAGCACTATTGTCGATCGCAGATGTTTGGACTGTATACATCATCAAGATGATGCTCACAGGGTCTCTACGTAAATCTGTAACATCTGAATCAATATACTTACGACGGTCTAAGTAAGGCGGCTAGATTGCCGCTATTGAGCCTTCACCACCAAATTTTTACTTAAATTGTCTAGATTAAAGTTAATTACTATTGTTTTGATCCTACCCTATCCTCCTCAACCATGACTACTCCCCTCTCTATTTCCGCTGACGATATTGATGATGTTGCTGTGATGACTGCACCTAGTGCAGGTAGAATTTATAGCTGTGTCATTCCTGAATGGTTGCAACAGTGTCTAGATGCAGAAGAGGATTCTCATTCACCAATGGATCTTGATGCTCATGCAGAGCGGCTGCGCCAAAGCAAGTTGATTAAAAATGCGTTTCAATTTGCCTACGATCTGCACGGCGATCAAAAGCGAAAATCAGGAGAACCCTACATTTGTCACCCGATCGCTGTAGCTGGATTACTGCGAGATTTAGGTGGCGGTGCGGCGATGATTGCCGCCGGATTCTTGCATGATGTGGTCGAAGATACAGATGTTAAAATCAGTGAGATTGAATCGAGATTCGGACAAGAAACGGCACATTTAGTTGAAGGTGTCACCAAGCTTTCCAAGTTTGAATTTTCGAGCAAGAAAGAACAGCAAGCTGAAAATTTTCGCCGGATGTTTATCGCGATGGCGCAAGATATTCGAGTGATTGTTGTCAAGTTAGCCGACAGGCTGCACAATATGCGAACACTCGATCATTTACGTGCAGAGCGACAGCAAGCAATCTCCCAAGAAACTCGCGATATCTTTGCTCCTTTAGCCGACAGATTGGGCTTGGGTAGAATCAAATGGGAGCTAGAAGACCTATCATTCAAATATATCGAAGCCGAAGACTATCGACGCATTCAAGATTTAGTTGCTGAGAAGCGGACGGCTAGAGAGTCAAGGATTGCTAGTGTAACCGAGATGATCCGCCATCGGCTCGATCGAGCTGAGATTAAATATGTAGATATTAGCGGTAGACCAAAGCATTTGTACAGTATCTATCAAAAGATGCGGTACCAGAAAAAAGAATTTAGCGAGATCTACGATCTGACAGCAATTAGAATTATCGTCGAATCAAATCATGAGTGTTATCTAGCTTTAGCAGAAATTCATGATGCCTTCAAACCCATTCCTGGCAGATTTAAAGATTATATCGGCTTACCCAAAAATAACCGCTATCAATCATTACATACTACAGTAGTTGGATTTACAGGCACACCATTAGAAGTCCAGATCCGCACGTTAGAAATGCACAACGTTGCTGAGTATGGAATTGCCGCCCATTGGAAATATAAAGAAGCTGCTAAGTCCGATAAAGCGGGAGCTGAAACTTCAGAAACTAGCAAATCGACAACTCCGAGACGGACAGAAGTTGATGAAAAATTTGCGTGGTTAAAACAACTATTAGAGTGGCAAAATGATGTCAAAGATGCGATCGAATTTGACGATCATCTCAAAGATCATTTACTCGAACGCGATGTCTATGTCTTTACACCCAAAGGCGAAGTCGTATCTCTGCGCCAAGGTTCCACCGCCATTGACTTTGCCTACCGCATCCATACCGAAGTCGGCAATCATTGTGCGGGTGCTAAAGTTAACGATCGGATTGTGCCTCTATCTCGGATGCTGGTAAATGGTGATATTGTCGAAGTCATCACCCGCGAGAATAGTCATCCTAGTTTGGATTGGCTAAATTTTGTCGTCAGCCCTGGCGCACGCAACCGCATTACCCAATGGTACAAGCGATCGAACCGCGATGAAAATGTTGCCAGAGGTAGAGAATTACTCGAACGGGAACTCGGCAAAAATGGGCTAGAAGCACTGTTAAAGTCCGATCCGATGCTGGCAGTCGCCCAGCGTTGTAACTACATCACTGTCGAGGATTTACTCGCAGGTTTGGGCTATGGCGAAATTACTCAAAAAATGGTCGTCAACCGTCTGCGGGAAATGGTAAAAGATCGTGAAGCCCCAACCCAGGAGCTACCACCGACAACCGCACCCAAACAAACTAATCAAAATAGTAATTTTCCGATTTTGGGAATTGAGGGATTATTACATCACTTGGCAGGTTGTTGTAGTCCGATCCCTGGCGAACCAATTATTGGCATCGTTACCCGCAATAGCGGAATTTCAGTTCACCGCCAAGGTTGTGTGAATGTCGAACAGATGGATGGTAATCGTTTATTACCTGTGAGCTGGAATACCCAAATCGCCAAAGAGAAGCCCCGAACTTACCCCGTTAGCGTCCAGTTAGAAGTACTCGATCGAGTCGGAGTATTCAAAGATATCCTATCTCGGTTGACAGATCAGAAAATTAATATCCGCTCGGCTAACGTGATTACCCACTATGCTAAACCCGCCATCATCGATCTATCGATCGAAGTTAGTGACAAATCACAATTAGAACGCTGTATGGCTCAAATCAAACAGATGAGTGATATCCTCAATATTCGGCGGATTAATCAAGTTGAGAGTTAATCGGCTAGGTTAGACAATATTCCCACTGTGTACTTTAGATTAAGGAGCAACGCTTGATGGTTATCGATGAAACAATGCAGAATGCGATCGTTGGTGGATTAGCGATTGCTATTGCCATCGGTGCGATGCTGATGATGTTTAGTAATGTTTGGACGACTAAAAAGTAGTTAAAACTAGATCCTACTACTTAATCTCGATCGTCATCGGCAAACAGGTGAAGACATCATCATGCGCTCAGATCGAGCTGTTTAATTAGTTCGTTTTCGCTGACGGAGAATCGTCAAGCTTCGAGCGATCGTTCGTGCTATATTCGCTGTATTGGTGTTGAGTAAGTCCCAACGATTCTATCCGTGGGGTAATCGTGCCGATGGCTTCAAGATCGCGCAGGATGTAATTGAGCTGATTGGCGATCGAACCAATCGAAACTGACGCTTGAAGACCTAGTTGATGGCTAGCTTTCAAAAAATGTAACCGCATTTGCCAAGTGCTATGGCTAGGATGCTGATGGAGGTATTCTAATACCGCTTGACGATTAATCATATTCGCTACTAAAATAAAATTTTTGTCTACTTATATTCTTGCTCGATCGTCAATGATTGTGTCGATATCTTAACATTTTTGTCGCTATTCTAATAATTCAACCGATAGCCTACCTTCCGCACAGTCTCGATCGGATCGGGATGTCCGAGCTTTTTTCGCAGTGAAAGGACGTGACTATCTACGGTTCGAGAATTGTCAACATTGATGTCCCAGGCGCGTTTTAGCAGTTCGCTGCGATGGACTGGACGACCGTTAGCTTGGGCGAGAACATAGATTAAACTAAACTCTTGCGGGCTAAGATCGATCGATCGATTTCTCAGATAAATACAGCGACGCACCAGATCGATCCGCAGATCTCCACAAGTCATATCGGTGGGAATAGTTGTCATGCTGCGACTGCGCCGCAGTAAAGCTGCCACTCGTGCCAAAAATTCGGGCATCCCAAACGGTTTCTTTAGATAGTCGTCAACTCCAGCCTGAAGTGCGCTCACTAGATCGATTTCGCGAATTCGTGCCGATAGCATCAACATCAGGGAGTTACCTTGAGGATATAACCATTGACAAAATTCGATCCCTTCTCCATCGGGTAAATCTGAATCTACAATCGCCAGCGTGGGGAGTTGTTGTGTGCAACATTGATAAGCCTGAGCTAGTGTCGATGATTGCTGCACCTGATATCCAGCTTGATGAAGGTGCCAAGCTAGGAGCGATCGCAAGTTGTGATTGCCTTCGATAACGTGAATCTGCACACTTTTTTCAGGATACAACTTTCAATTTATGGCGTTGCTTAATTAAGGTATGAAACGCACAAATAATTTTTGTAGGGGTAATGCCTTGTGCTTACCCCGCATCAATTAAGGGTA
>JAJAZF010000039.1 GCA_026785875.1 Chamaesiphon sp.
AGCGGCACTAATTCCTAATATTTGCCTTGTTCTTTGTGGATATTCATTGATATACTGATGTGGATTTTTCATTTTAGTTAGAACTGTATTTTACAGTTCTAACATCTTTTTTATCACTAGATTATATTTAGGATGGGTCTAATCCATTGTTGGATTTGAACTAATGCCCTTTTGGGACTCCCAGTGTAACAGCCTTATTTCACTGGTTCGCGGTAACGGTGATTTAAACAGTGTCTTAGCATAAGTTATCCATAGTCACTTACTCACGGGTTACTTACTTAGGCTGTAAGCAACTTTCCGCTTTTATTCCCGCTTCAAGGATTAAAGTCAGTGAAGGTGTCACCACCCCCACTGCTCTCCAAAACCGTGCTTGCGGGTTTCCTCGCACACGGCTCCTCAGTAAAACGGTCTTTATCAATAGCACGTCGTTACCAACATATCGTCTATCCAGAAGAAAGATTCCGGCATCGACGGTGGTTTAGGCTTACCACTTTTACAGGTAGATTTGTTGCCAGAACTGGCATCGCTAGCAGTTTTTGTATCGTGACAGTGCCGATGGAGTAGTTGCCAATTATCATATTTATCCTTTCCACCTTTCGATTTAGGGATGATGTGGTCAACTTCTAGCGAATCTCCATCTTTAAAGTAGTTACCGCAGAAGGTACATTTCCCTTTTTGCTTTTTAAGTAGTGTCGCCACCCTTATAGCCACTTCAGGATGATTCCCTTTTCTTATACTCCAGTACAACCAATCACCATCAAAAGGCGATGCTTTGCCTTTAACTTTGACATACCGTTTAATATCGGTGTCGCTGTGTTTCCGTAATAGCAGGGCGGTTTCACCATTTCTGGTAGAGAATGTCCAATTATCTCCTCCCACGGTATGGAAGTATTTCTTGACCACCCAAACCTTACCTTTTTTACGATGACGATGAATTCCCCATTTGATTAGTTTGTGAACTAACAGATGCCAGATTCGCGAAAATATCTTTTCACTTACGACTGTTGAGTAATAATTGCACCAACCCCTTATGATGGGATTTAGTAATTTTATTAGGGTCGCTTGGTCTAAACCTCGCGACTTATTTATTATCTTTGCCACCTTATGGTAGTGTCGTTTCTGACCTTCTTTGCTAGGGGTAATGATAGTTTTAAATCCCAGCAATCCACCTCTAGATCTCCCTGATTGGTACTTTCCTACTCGGAATTGTCTGACGTTAAATCCAAGAAAGTTGAATCCTGGTTTTTCGTCTCCTACTTTATTCAGGGTATGACTAATGCGGGTTTTACTTGGCTTTAATTCTAAACTCAGGTCAGTTAACCATTCTTTTATCTTTTGTGTACACATCTGAATTACTTCTAAATCCTCATGAAGGACTACGAAGTCATCTGCATATCTAATCAATGATATCGAATTAATTTTATCTCGGTTATAAATTTGATAACCTTGACTATTTTTCATGTCGATACTAGGGGCTATTCCCTTAATCAATTCCTCCATCCCATGAAGGGCGATATTTGCCAACAGTGGCGATATCACTCCACCTTGTGGTGTGCCTTCATTAGTAGGGAACAGCTTGTTGTTATCCATAACACCAGCTTTTAACCAAGCTCGGATTTGTCTCCGTAGGGTCGGGAATGTATTTAATTTGGATAGAAGAGTTTGGTGGTTAATCTTATCGAAGCATTTACTAATATCCGCATCCAACACGAATTTAGATTTCCTGTTGATTGCATTAAATATTGCTTCGATTGCATCATGACCTGAGCGTCCAGGTCTAAAGCCATAAGAATTTGCCTCAAATTTCGCTTCCCATTCCGGTTCTAACACCAGTTTGATTAACGCTTGTAAGGCACGGTCGTTCATGGTGGGAATGCCTAAAGGTCTTTCCTCACTTGTCCCTGGTTTGGGAATCCAAACTCGGCGTGTGGGCTTTGCTTTGGCGTTTAACTCAATCTGTTTTACCAAGACTAGACGTTGTGCGGGGTTTAATGATTTAACACCATCTACTCCTGCCGTTTTCTTGCCTTGATTATCCTGAGTTACCCGACGAACCGCTAACATCTTTGCTGACCAAGACTTCATTAAGAGTCTTTGGAGTCTGCGAACTAACTTGACATTGCCACGATTAGACGCTTGGAAAATCCGTTTTTGTAACTTAAACACGCCACGTTCCAGATTGCACCAGTTAATGTCGCGCCATCTATACATCGGTTTTCATGCCGTGTTCATAACATATTCATTACTACTTGTAGCTTTTCCTTCCGTTATACCGTGTGTACGTCAGCGTATCTCTCTCATTACAAAAGAGCGTTAGCTTCTTACACTATCTCAACCCTCTGATACCTACTTTCGTAGAGATTAAGTCTTAGTTGACTACTCAGAGTATTCGACCTCTCTGAGAGTATTCAGAAGGATTACCTCGTTCCAAATAGCCTTTGGTTTGTGACCTGTAGGATGACACCTCTTCACCGAATTTTAGGGTAATGCTTGGTCTACCGATCAATATTCTTAGACCACCCTTAACTAATCCACTTCTGGATTTGAATTAATGCCCATTTTGGGACTCCCAGTGTAACAGCCTTTTCACTGGTTCTAGCTAACGGTGATTTAAACGGTGTCTTAGCAAAAGTTATCCATAATCACTTACTCACGGGTTACTCACTTAGGCTGTAAGCAACTTTCCGCTTTTACTCCCGCTTCAAGGATTGGTGACTAACCTCTACCTTGGGGAATATGTTTTCACTCCTGCATCTGGAGGATGGGATTTGAAGTTTCTAGGATACTTCTTCTCACCCATAAGGTTATTTAGTTGTCATCTATAAGGGATTAAAGTGCGAACTCAATCCATGTGGATTACCCTATAGAAGCTAACCGTCCCCCGATAAATCGGTTTAGGTTAAACAAATCACACATTGAGGACTAGTCGCTACCTTGGGGAATATGTTTTCACACCCGCATTTGGTGGATGGGATTTGAGGTTTCTAGGATAATTCCCCTCACCCATAAGGTTGTTTAGTTGTCATCTATACGGGATTAAAGTGCGAACTCAATCCTGGTGGATTACCCTATAGAAGCTAACCGTCCCCCGATCAATCGGTTTAGGTTAAACGAATCGCACTTGAAGTCCGCGTTAAAACCACGATCGGTGAACGACTGCTCGAACAGGCGAAGAGTCTGGGCTTGGCATCGAAAATCCCCGTCCATACCCAAATTCAGGTCGCTCACAATCTCGCCGCCGCCGTACTGGAGACGATCGCCTCAGAGCGGATCGATTTGGCGTTAATGGGCTGGAAAGGCAGTAAGCGAACGACTCCAGACTGGATTTTTAGTCCGGTAGTCGATGCCGTAATTCAACAGGCAACTTGCGAGTCGATCCTGGGTAAATCTAACGGTCGGACTCAGTTCGATCGCTGGTTGGTGCCAATCGCGGGCGGCCCGAATGCCCAACGCGCGATCTCACTACTCCCCGCCCTGACTGCATTGAGCAATCGGCCACAAGTCAGCCTCTGCCAGGTCTTCGACCTAACGGAACAGCACCCAGATCCAACTACTCTCGATCGGGCGGCGGAGTTGCTCCGTCCATCCTTACCTGGTGCTATTAAAAAAGTGCCTCTCTACGCTAGTTATATTCCCACAGCGATCTTGAACTATGCTGAAGAAGGCGACTTTGATGCGATCGTCTTGGGCGCGAGTCGGGCTGGGATTTTACAGCAAGTAGTCAATGGTAATATTCCTGCTGCTATTTCCCAAAACAGCAACCGCACGGTGATTATCGTGCGTGGGACTTGAACTTGCGCGATCGATGCTAGTAAAACGAGTGACTGACGATCGAGCGGATCTAGCCGCCACTCCCCACCAACTTGACTATCGATCGCACCTTGACTAAGCGTTGGATCGTCATCGATCGAGAGAATCAAAAAGCTGAATTAGTATTAGGAGTTAGATAGATCGAGATGTCATCTGAATCAATTGATTGTCGCTTGTCTGTATATCAGAGTATTGAAGACAATTCATCACTCACCATTCCCTATCTGGTGATGAATACTCTCGCCACCATCGTGGCTTGTTATGGACTAATCGCTGATAGTACCGCCGTCGTGATCGGGGCGATGATTGTGGCGATGCTCTTAGGTCCGATCGTCGGTGTCGTGATGGGCTTAGTTGAAGGTAATAACCAACTCCTGTACAAAGCCATCCTCGCCGAAGTTGCGGGAGTCGCCACCGTCCTGCTCGTCGCCGCAATTATTGGTAAAATTCATCAGGATGTCCCCTTGGGCAACGAGATTTTCTCCCGCACTACACCGAATATTCTGGATTTAGCGATTGCTCTAGCTGGCGGTGCGGCGGGTGCTTATGCAACTATTTCTCCCAAACTGAGCGTTGGTTTAGTCGGTGTGGCAATTTCTACCGCACTGGTACCCCCGCTCTCGACTTGTAGTATTTTATTGGTGCGGGGTGAAACCAAATTAGCAACAGGTGCGTTTCTGCTGTTCTTTGCCAACCTGGTGGCGATTCAGGTTGCTTCTTCTGTCGTGTTGTGGCTGCATGGCTATCACAAAATCACTAATAGCGATCGTGGATTAAAACCATTACTCCTGCGGAATACAGTCAGTTTTGGACTACTAATCTCTCTCGTCGGATTGTTAGGTCTAAACTTTCAAACTTCTTTGGCAAAGCAGCATTTCGAGCAAAATGTGCGAAAAGAAATCACTAAAAGTATTATCGGGTTTCCAGTTACTTTTGTGACCGATGTGAGATTTACAAAAGACGATCGTAAAAACCTGATTACTGCCGTGCTGACAACGCCAATTATCATCACTCCTCAATCCGTTGCCACCCTAGAAGCTAAGTTATCAAAACTGACTGACTAGCCGCTGGAACTAATCGTTCGTTCGGTGTCTACGAGAGTAATTAATAAGAGCGGTTATATCTATGACGATCGCGGACAAACAGAGCAAGAAAAATCTATCCAACCAGAACCCGAAAAGTCCATCCAGCCAGAACCTGAAAAATCTGGACAATAGTTTGAGGGAATTATCGTAATTGCTCCCAAGCAAAACTTCAGCTTCGATAAAAAATAATCGATCAAATATGAATTATAAGTGCCAAGTTTAGAAATTTTGTCCAACTTAACGATCGAGCAAATTTATGATTTGGAAACTAGAAAGATTTATTTTCAAGTATTCTTCACTCGGTTCAATTTTATTAACAGCTTTTGTAGCTGGTATGCCGATTGAATCAGCTCATGCCAAATTGGGACAATTTCCATCAGTAACTTCTGTACCAACCGATCGTACCCAGATCGCTAAAAATCGCGTTCGAGTCAACGAGCAGAATCCTTGCTTAGAATTTTCTCACGGCTTTGTCCTCGCCAAAACTAAGAGCTTTTATATAGAAATTTGTGGCAGTCGGACTAGACCGATGAGTTATTATATCTCCACTAACCGTTCGGGTAAATCCCAAAAACCAGAGAAGATTTTCGATATTCTCGCTTATAAATTCAATCGCCAAATTCCTAACAATCGAGAAAGATTTGTCGCGATTAGAGATAATATTAAACATACCTTAACACCTAGATA
>JAJAZF010000040.1 GCA_026785875.1 Chamaesiphon sp.
AAAGGTGGAGTCCTATTTAAAATCAAAGAAGATCCTCGGATTACCAAAATTGGTAAATTTTTGCGCCGCTACAGTTTAGATGAGTTACCACAATTAATTAATGTTTTAGAAGGCACAATGAGCCTAGTAGGGCCGCGCCCTCTGGCGATCAGAGACTATGAGAGATCGATCCAGAACGTCGAACAATTTGCTCGTGATAAGTTTCTGCGCTACGAAGTTTTACCAGGAATTACTGGTTTATGGCAAGTTAAAGGGCGTGCTAGTATTGATTCTGAGGAAATATTCTATTGGGATCTGGTCTATATCCTCCAATGGTCTCTAACTCTCGATTTAAAAATCTTGCTCGAAACAATTAAGGTAGTCCTACTCAAAGAGGGATCTTATTAATAAGTGCTAAATCCGAAAAAGCGGGGGATGGGACTCGAACCCACGACGTTCACCTTGGGAAGGTGACATTCTACCACTGAATTACACCCGCACTTAGTTCTTAGATTAGCATATAAAGCGATCGATCGTCTACAATTTTGGGCAGATGTGCTGGTAATTAATTACAATTGAGGTGGGTTACTTGATTGGTGTAGTCTTCGCCATCAGGCAAAGTGTCTGGCATTAAGCAACGGCAGCCAGACAGCCAAAATCAGCATAGTGATAACAGGATCTCAGAATCAGTTAATTGTTATGAATCAGTTAGATCGCATCTCCTTGGCGCAGCCGCTGAAAATTAGCATCGTCGCTCATCGAGGTAAAACAGCTACAGTTAAATCTGAGAATACAATTGAAGCTTTTCAAAAAGCGATTTTCATCCTCAGAGACTGCGCTAGCGAATTTGTCACTCCACAGATTGAATTCGATCTACGGATGTCCCAAGATGGCTATTTGATCTGTTACCATGATGAGTCGATCGATGACATTGAGATCAAAGATCTCCAATATCACCAACTGCAATCTATTTCTAGAAGTAAAGGGTTTGAAATCCCTTTATTTGAAGATATCCTCAAGTTGTGTCGCAATCGCATCGATCTGGATATTGAAATCAAAGAAGAAGGTTATGAAGATCGGGTTATTGCCCTCACAACTGAGTATCTAAACTACTCTAGCTTTGTTATCAAGTCATTCAATGACGCATCTGTGAGGAGAATAAAAGATTTAGATCCACAGATAAAAGTGGGATTACTACTTGGTAAAGTTACTGGCAAATTTCCTTTGCTTAGTATTTTAGCTCAGTTTTTCCCTGAATATAGAATCTTTAAAACCGGAGCAGATTTTGTATCGCCAAATTTTAGGCTGCTAAAGTTTGGCTTTTTGTGGCGAATGAAACTATTAAAAAAAGAAGTTTATGTATGGACGGTTAATGAAGAATGGAGATTGTTTAAACTGATGAGGAGTAAATATATCTCGGCAATAATTACCGATAAACCAGAATTAGCAATCCAAGTTCTCGATGCTCTACAGCCAACGCGCAGCAGCTTCGATCGAAAACCTAAATTGCTAAATAATGTGGATAATTAGCTCAGAGTGCGCCAGTCGATCGAGGTTTGTAACAGTTGACAGTTGATAGTTGACAGCTTGCACTGAGCGAAGCCGAAGTGTTGATAGTTGTACTGGTAAGACAAACCTTTGACGATCGAGTGAGCAATTATGAATTTTTGCCTAACGAGATTGACATTGAGCCAGTGACGACGAGAATTGCGCCGAGTAATCCGAGTGAAGTAATGTGTTCGGGTGTGAC
>JAJAZF010000041.1 GCA_026785875.1 Chamaesiphon sp.
GTGGACGGTTGGACTTGTCAGCCATTCAGGGAAAGGTAGTTCTTTATTGTTATCCGATGACGAAACAACCTAACGTACCAATACCTGATCGATGGGAGCAGATCCCTGGTGCTGCTGGTTGTACTCTTCAATCTTGCTCTTTTCGAGATTTTAATGCCGAATTTCAAGAGCTTGGAGTTCATGTATATGGAATCAGTACACAAGACTCCTTGTACCAACAGGAAGCGGTTGAACGACTTCATTTACCATTTGAGCTTCTCAGTGATGCAAATCTGGCGTTTACAACCTTATTACGATTACCAATATTTGAGGTGGAGGGCAAGCTACTAATCAAGCGACTTACTCTCGTTGCAGATGGCGGGAAAATAGTGAAAGTTTTTTATCCGGTTTTTCCACCAGACAAGAATGCGCGAGAAGTGTTTGAGTGGTTGAAAGAGTCAATTAAGAAGTAGTAAAATTGCAGGGTAGGGAATGCCCAGCTTACTCCTGGAAAAGATAGGTTTGCTGAATGGTGAATTGCTAAATAATGTTATGAATAGCTGGAATCTAGATGGTGGGTAGACAGCTAGTAGGGTGGGCACTGCCCACCATCTATGTTTCGGGCAACAAGATCGATTAATCTAAGGACAATCACCAGCAAGTAAACATTGTCGCTGACAGAGAATTAACCCAAACCAAGATTGTGGATCTGTCCAGATTTTGAGCGGTTGCAGTGCGTGAGTAGTGAGCGTATCACTCAACGTGGGGAGATGAAACTTCCGCGAGATTTCCGTGTGAATGGTTTCGCCGGATTGGAGCGAGATTTCTAAGTCTAGAGCTTTGAGCTGGACGGTTTGAGCTGTCAGACTTTTGAGGTGCATTTCGATCTGACTAGCAACGGGATTAAAGAAGGCGTAATGTGCGAAATTATCGAGATTAAAGTTACCCTCAAAGCGATCGTTCAGATGCTGCAACATGTTGAGATTAAAAGCAGGCGTAACGCCTTGAGCATCGTTATAAGCGGCTTCGAGGACATCGATCGGTTTTTGGAGATCTACCCCTAATAGGAAAAATTCACCAGGTTGAAGGGCTTGCTGGACTTGAGTGAGGAAGAGATCGCACGATCGATCGTCCATATTTCCCATCGTACTGCCCAGAAACATCAACATCCGGTTTTCCACCATGCGCGGGGGGAGTTTGGCGAGGGCGCGTTCGTAGGTACCTGCGACACCGCAGACATTGAGCTGGGGGTAAGTTGCGAGTAATTCTAGCGCAGTAGTGCGGAGAATCCCCGCGCTGACATCGATCGGGTAATAATGAAGGGGACGATCGAGTTGCGAGTACGCTGTGAGTAGAGTATGAGTTTTGCGGGAGCTACCGCTACCGAGTTCGACGATTTCACAAGCTCCAGTTAATTCGATAATTTCTGAGACGTAGGTATCGAGGATGGCTTGCTCGGTGCGGGTGGGATAATATTCGGGTAAGTCGGTGATCTGCTCGAATAATTCCGAGCCGCGATCGTCATAAAAGTAGCGAGATGGTAAAGTTTTGGGGGTTGACCTCAAACCTGCGATGATATCTTCACCCCGATCGATCGTCGGCGAATCTTTGTCTACCGTAATCCATTGCAGTCGATCGTGTTCTGTTGTTGTGGCGTTCATGTGGGTTTTTCCGTATTGATGACAGTTGGGGGTGGAGTTAGACAAGGCGATCGATCGCAAGTTGGTGCATATCGCCGTAGCTGAGAACACAAAGTTGTAATCCACCTTTCTTTATCAAAAACCCTATCCCTAAATAAAAACAGGTGGGGATTTCCCACCTTGTCGATCGATCATCTTGCAATCCATACCAGCTAGCAACGATTTTGGTAGACTTTCACGATCTCTATTTTGATAGTTTGTAATTTAATTCAATTTGCAGGACGTACTACTCGAATCAAATTACCTTGTAGATCTACTCGATCGACGATCGCATCATTCAGCCGACTTGCCATTCTCGCTCGATCCGGATCGTTGGTAGATACAACAATACCGCAATGCTGAGAATCTGCGCGATGTAATCGAATAAAATCATCTCGATTTAGGGTCACAACAGCTCGATTCTCAGCGATTGCAAAAGATAAAACGTCCTCATCTGGAATACCTAAATTACCTTTACCAGCTTCTTGCACCGTCAAAACATCATGTCCCATTTCCCTAAGTAGCTGACTCACAATCTTGGGAAACTGCTCGTCCATATACAACCGAGCCATTGGCTACGCCTCGTTATTGACACGAATTGCTGTGGCAATTTCTTCGGGATAAGCATCAGCATAGATCCACGCATTAACCAGATCGGCGGCGGTGATGTGGGGATAATCCTGTAATATTTGGGCTTCACTAATTCCCAATTGCTGTGCCTCGACTAATAGCCAAACGGCAATTCTCGTTCCAGCAATGCAAGCTTTCCCGCCACAGACCCCTGGCGTTTTGGTAATTCCCTTCCCACTCATGTTCAGAGTTTTGGTTAGACTCTGAAGCATCTCTGCCTTGTCAGAGGGTGATAGGGTTAGCAGTTGATTCTCAATTTCTTGGCGAGTCATGATGATAATTGTCCGAGTGTGCGATCGCAGACGATCTAAATTATTTTCATTGTAACAATTCGCTCGTACCTTCTACAGATAACCCAAACTATCAAATAGTCACAGGAGTAAGAATGATTTTTCCATCCTCAACATTGACATCAAAATATTGATTAGGCTCGATCTCGTTAGCAATGCCCTGGGGTAAAACGATATGATTTTCGGCTGTTAATTTAGCGATCGTTCTTGGTGCTTGAAACGATTGAGTTGTAGTGGTGCCATCTTGATGGCTAATCGTCACAGAATGCCCCTGTCGATATGCTTGGTGATGCTTTCCCCGCACTCCTTTACTAAAGTCGTACTCTTGGAGCAGATCGTCTTCATCAAATTGGGAAGGAGTATCATTAGCCTTACTCATAAATTCTTATCTCTCGATTGGTGGCACGGCGAGAACTAATGATGCGGATTAAATTACCGCTAAACGACAACTAGTAATCAACCACGTTCGGAAATGCCGATGTCAATATAGCGATCTTCGTCGATCGAGTGTTCCAAGTCAGCAATTGTCATCGAGTTAGAATCGGCAAAGACTGTTTTGGATTCTGCAAAATCGACTCCATGCTTAATGGCATTAAGTTCTGCTTTTTGCTCATCCCACTCAAACTGTAAACTCATTATAGCTAGATATTTATCGAAACTAAAAAAGGGCGAGCAATTGCCCACCCTAAATATTAAGCTACATTAATAACCGATTAACCTAAGACTTTCTTAGCCGTAGCAACGACGTTATCGACGGTGAAGCCAAATTTCTCCATGACTACGCCACCAGGAGCCGAGGCACCAAAACGATCGACAGTAACTAAACCGCCATCCATACCGACGAAACGGTGCCAACCCATGCTACAAGCAGCTTCAACAGCCACGCGCTTGGTAACTGCTTTGGGGAAGACAGATTCTTGGTATGCGGCATCTTGCTCGTCGAATAGTTCCCATGAAGGCATGGAGACGACGCGGACTTTTTTGCCTTCAGCGGTGAGTTTTTCTGCCGCTGTGACACACAGGCTGACTTCTGAGCCAGTACCGATCAGGATGATGTCAGGAGTACCGTCGGATTCGACGATCGTGTAGGCACCTTTGGCGACACCTGCGATCGAAGTACCTGCTAAGTTGGGCAGATTTTGGCGGGATAATGCCAGCAGCGTCGGATTGGTTTGGCTGGCTTTTTCGATCGCGACTTTATACGCACCGGATGTTTCGTTACCATCGGCGGGACGGATCACGGTGAGGTTGGGGATAGCACGTAAGGACGCGATCGTTTCAATGGGTTGGTGCGTGGGGCCATCTTCACCCTGTCCGATGGAATCGTGAGTCATTACCCAAATTGCGCCCGCTTTGGATAGGGCGGAGAGGCGAATCGGGGCGCGCATGTAGTCGGTGAAGATCAGGAAAGTTGCGCCGTAGGGAATCAAACCGGAGTTGTGAAGGGCGATGCCGTTACAGATAGCACCCATCGCATGTTCGCGCACGCCGAAGTGGACGTTGCGGTTTTGGTAGGCACCTTTTTGGAAGTCTCCCGATTCTTTGATTTCGGTGAGGTTGGAGTGAGTCAAGTCAGCCGAACCGCCGATTAATCCTGGTAAAACTGTCGCGAGTTTATTGAGGCAATTTTCGGAGTGTTTGCGGCTAGCTAGTGCTTTATCTTCGGGGGTATAAGTCGGCAAGACGCTATCCCAACCGTCGGGAAGCTGGCGCGAGGTCAAACTTTCAAATTCAGCGGCTTCTGTGGGGTATTTGGATTTGTAGGTAGCGAGGGTTGCTTCCCATTCGCCTTCAGCTTTGGCACCGCGATCGATCGCTTCGCGCATGTGCGCGACGGCATCGGCGGGTAGTTCAAAGGGGGTGTATTCCCATTCGAGGTATTCGCGGGTGAGTTTGATTTCGGCTTCGCCTAGGGCTGCACCGTGAATCCCGGCGGTGTTGCACTTATTGGGGGAACCATAACCGATGATGGTAGTTACCTTAATCATCGTGGGCTTGTCGGTGACTTTTTTGGCTTCTTCTAATGCTGCCGAAATCGCTGCTAAGTCGGTGTTACCATCTTTGACGTGGATCGTGTGCCAGCCGTAAGCTTCATAACGCTTGGATACATCTTCAGTGAAGGCGATATCGGTGGAACCATCGATCGAGATGTGGTTGTCATCATACAGGACGATCAGTTTGCCTAGTCCCCAGTGACCTGCGATCGAAGCAGCTTCACCGGAAATCCCTTCCATATTACAACCATCGCCGACGATGACGTAGGTATAATGATCGACGAGCGTCGCATCGGGTTTGTTAAATTTAGCAGCTAGATGTGCTTCAGCCAGAGCCAAACCAACACCATTAGCAATCCCTTGACCGAGGGGACCAGTAGTTACTTCAATTCCGGCTGTCTCAAAGTTTTCAGGGTGTCCAGGGGTACTCGAACCCCACTGGCGGAAGTTTTTGATATCTTCAATACTGACGCTATCGTAGCCAGTTAGGTGTAGCAAGGCATACTGAAGCATCGAACCATGTCCGGCAGATAATACAAACCGATCGCGGTTGAACCATTGGGGGTTCTTGGGATTGTACCGCATGAACTTTTGCCACAAGACATAAGCCATCGGAGCCGCACCCATTGGTAAACCTGGGTGCCCAGATTTGGCTTTTTCGATCGCATCGACAGCGAGAAACCGAATTGAATTAATAGCAAGTTGGTCTAATGATTGAGCAGTTACAGGCATAATATATATCGATCTAACTATATAACTAGTGAAAGAGGTGTTAAAAGCATGGCACGAGTGCAGACGGAGGATCTAGGTGACAATTTTTAAGCTTACGCGTTACTCAATTTGAGTAAAATAGATCCCCCATAGGAATACTGTTTTAACGCTGCAACTAAAATTTGCAAATAGATCTGCATCGATCTTAACAATTGCTACCTATCATCCCATTTGGTGGAAGTATGAGCAAGGGGTTAGGGATTAGGGGTTAGGTTTTAGGCTTTAGGCTTTAGGCTTTAGGGGTTTGGCTTGAAACTTTGGGACGCTTGCGTCCTATTAATTTCCTGGTACGTGAGACTCAAAGCCTAACGCCCAAAACCCAAAGCCTAATTTTGTTACATAACATCAATATCCCTTCCATTTACTCGTGGTATCTGGTATTACTAGGCGAGAGGTAGTCGATCGAATAAAGTATGAACATGCCAAAATACGATAATATCTTCAACTCTGAAGAGTATACCGAAGAGCCATTAAATGAAGCTGAAGGCTTGGCATCGATCGTGCTGATTGCTGCTTTAGCAGACAATCCCCAGGAATTAGTCGCCCCAGATTTATTCTTAGATATTCTGGCGGATTTCGACTTGTATGTGGAGTATTCCGAAGAAGATTTATTATCGATGGTCGATCGATTGACGGCGATTGTCTCCGACCAAGGATTAGGAGCATTATTTAATGCGGCGGATGAGGCAATTCCTGACGATTTAGTACCGGATGCTTATGCGGCGGCGATTTTAGCCAAGATGAATCCAGAGACAGGCGAGATCCAAGCACCAGCACAGGTATTTCTCAAAGAACTGCAAGCGGTAATGGATATCGACGATGATGAAGCGGCGGAAGTGGTCGCAGAGATTCAAAAAGGTTTTGAAGCAAAAGAGTAGTTAAAACCAAATTTTGTAGGGTGGGCAGTGCCCACCAACACCATTATCGATTTAGTAAGATAAATATTTAGCGATCGTGCATTTAATAATACAATATTTTTAGATTTAAGTTCGATAGATTGATGAAGAGATTGATCGTTCGCGTAGCGTACCGTAGGTAATCGATTAAAACAGTTTAAATTCTTTTTGCTATGGCTGTAAGTGGTCTGTGGGCAGTGCCCACCCTACGTTTCTAGCTTTCCCAAAAACTCCCATCAACCTCACCGCCAATCGAGTTCAATTAATGTTGAAACGTAATTTTTAGTGAATACGATCGATCGAATATTTTGCAGAGTGTAGTATCGATTGGCAGAGGGCTATCGATCGATACAAAGTTTTATTGCTATGTTGAAGTATGGTCTGTGGGAAATGCCCACCTATGTTGTTACTTTGGTTAATTGAGATAATTTGTCGGACTACTGCTTAATTGTGATTGGGGTTGGTTGAGACCTAATAGTAATATTTGTAATGGTTCTAGACCATTTTCTTGGGGGACGATCGCCATGTGGCTGACAAAACTGAGCTGATTGACTTCGCGGTAGGCGAGGGGGATCGCTCGAATCGTGTCGCGATCGATATCGATTAGGACTGGTGCATCTTTGATAGGAAGACCGCAAAATTCTCCAGATTGGGTGTGAAATAAGATCAGAAATTTGGAGGAGTCGCGATCGGATTCAATACTCGTGAATTTTTGGCGCAAATCTACAATTGTTAGGGTTTGTTCGCCGAGATTCATCATGCCGATACCGTCTTTGAGGATAGCTCGATCGGCTGGATAAACGATCGCTTTTTCGACTGCTTCGACGGGGAGGGCAAATAGGTATTTAGCCATTGAGGTGTGTTCGATGTCTGCGAGGCTAAAGACGATCGTGCGGATGGTGTTGGGGTTGTCGTTGAGGCTGGATAGGCGTTGGGGAAGAGGGGATGGGGTGAGCATGGGGTTCGTGGTAACTACTTGTGCTGGGGGAGTGGTAAACGATAAGTACTGGTGAGGGCAGAACCCAGTGGGGGCTACGGTGGATGGACAAGTTGGCTAGACTTAGGTTTAGGTTGCTTTACCCCTCAACCCCCTCTTATCAAGGGGAGGCTCTTACTCTCTCCCCTCTTTATAAGGGGAGGGCTAGGGTGGGGTAAAGATCTCCGCAACAACTCAAAACTCCTAGTCCGAACCCCTAAAGCCTAAAGCCTAAAGCCTAAAACCTAAAGCCTAAACTCCACTCGGTTGGGCTAGTTGAGCGACGATATCTAGTAAGTCGCGATCGGATTGGGGTTTGGTGAGGTAGTTTTTTGCTCCTAGTGTCATGGCGAGATCGCGGTGTTTTTGTCCGCCGCGAGTGGTGAGCATGACGATCGGAATAGCTTTGAGTTTGGGATCTTGACGGCAATAGCTGAGGAACTCGAAGCCGTTCATTTGGGGCATTTCGATGTCGCAGACGACCAGGCGGATGCGGGGGTGTTCTTGGAGTCGGAGGATGCCTTCGCGTCCGTGACTGGCTTGAATTACTTGACATCCGGCTTTGGTGAGGGAGCGGACTAGGCTTTGGCGTTGGACGAGGGAATCATCTACTACCAAGACTTGAATCTGTCTACCTGGTTGAGCGGAGTTGCGATTATTTAACTCGTTGAGGGTATCTGCAACTTCGTCGGGAAGGGGTGAATCGTTGGCTGGAGCTAGGGCTGGTTGAATTGTCGGGGATAGTGCGGGTAAGTTGGTAGGGATATGAGGTACGGAGGTTGAGGTATTCGTCCGTACCTGTGCCAGCAATTCGACGGGATCGAGTGCTAAGGTGAGGCTACCATCGCCGAGCACACTGTAGCCTTGGATGTAGTTGGGCAATCCAAATGTTTGACCGAGAGATTTGACTACTAGTTCTTGTTCGACGAGGATGCGACTGACTTCGAGGCAGATCTGCTCGTCATCGATATCGAGGAGGAGGAGGGCGTTGGTGCTGTTTTTTGATTTGGCTGGGAAGAGACTCAGCGCATGTTCGTCGGCGACGATCGGGCAGTGGTATTTTAGGAGACTATTGACGGGGTAAATTGGGATTAATTTCTGAGCGGAGCCATCGCCCCAGCGGAGAAAGTTGGATGTACCTTGGGCGAATAATGATTGGGATTGAATCCGATCGGGTGAGGGTAATAGTACCTGACTGATGGCTTCGGAGCGCAGCGCGTGGACGAATCCTTGGGATTCACAA